>JAEOTD010000033.1 GCA_016839995.1 Candidatus Hermodarchaeota archaeon | reverse complement strand
GAACCCACGACCAGCAGCTTTCTCGACGATATATGAAGAGCTTACGAGGCTGTCGCTCTACCACTGAGCTACCGAGGCACTGTAAATGGGTTGAGGGGGGACACCCAAAAAGATTTCGACACTGCGGTTAATAGTAAATTGTGAAGGGATTATTAATGTCGAAAAAAGCTAACACACTTCGGGATCTTGGAGAGAGGGGAATAATTCGTTGGTTTCAAGATCTAATTACCCCATTTGAGGGGGCGCTCCTTTCGGGAATGGAAGATGCTGTCGCTGTTCCTCTAAATGGAGAGGCTCTTGTTGTGAATTGTGATATGTTGGTTGAATCAACAGATGTCCTACCAGGAATGAGTGCAAACGAAATTGCGTGGAAGGCCGGAGTAATGGGATTAAGTGATTTAGCAGCAAAAGGAGCCAAACCCCTTGGTGTGATAGTTTCGTTAGGTCTTCCTGTGGATAGTCAAGTTAATTTTGCAGCGGCTCTGGTCGGCGGATTGAACTGTGTTTGTCGTGAACATGAAACCTACTATCTTGGAGGAGATACCAACCAAAGTTTGGAACTGATTATTGATTGTGCGGCTGTTGGAACGGTTCCTCAAACCCAAATCCTAAGAAGGAATGGAGCCAAACCAGGTGATTTGATAGCCACAACCGGTGAATTCGGTTATACAGGAGCGTTATTCGAGGCTATATTACAAGGTCATTCAAAACCCACTAAACTGGTTAACAGAATTCGAAAACACGCACTCAGTCCTAGAGCACGAATTAAAGAAGGACAGGCCCTTGCAAGCACGGGTATTGTGTCAGCATCAATCGACAGTAGTGATGGATTGGCCTGGTCATTACATGAGCTTTCAGCAGCAAGTCGAGTCGGATTTCGAATAGATAACTTACCAATTCCTGATATTTGCAAACAGTTCGCAGCAACCAATGATTTAGATCCAGTTGACCTAGCACTCTACGGAGGAGAGGAATTTGAGCTTGTAGTTACTTTTCCAGCTAAAAAATGGACCATTGTCTCTGAAATGGTACAACAAGTAGGTGGATCTTTAATTCGAATTGGGGAAGTTGTTGAAGAACCTGAGAAAGTCTTGCATATGAACGGAGAAGAACGAGAGATAGAACCTAAGGGATATGAACATTTTTCAAAATGAGTTGAAGTGGCGGGCTCGGGGGGATTTTCGGATAAAGTGATATGTTCTTTCGAACCCCCGACAATCGGGTGTCTCCAATAGTAATGACTTAAGAGCCCGACGCTCTGCCTGGCTAAGCTACGAGCCCGCGATTGAGCAGTTTTTCCACCACATACTATAAAACTTTCTGAAAAAGAGATTAGCCTTATAATTTTATATTCGCATTAATACAAAGGCGAACAGGATGACGAACAAGCGAATTGTAATAGCAGGAACCTTTGATATTCTTCACCCTGGTCACGTTTTTCTCGTATCAGAAGCGGCTAAGCTAGGTGATGTCATTGTTGTGATTGCTCGCGATGAGAATGTAATCCATACTAAGGGGCATCCAGTTATTGTTCCTGAAAATCAGCGTCTGTTCATGGTTGAAGCCCTTAAAGGCGTCTCAAAAGCGATTTTGGGAAACCCAGGCTCAGATTTTGTAAGTATTGTTGAGGAGTTAAAACCAGATGTTCTCATGTTAGGTCCAAACCAAAAGATCTCATTAGAAGAAGTCCAGAATAGGTTAGAACAGAAAGGCCTGTCAACCCGAGTGATTCGATTAGAACAATTATTTAACGAATTTCCCTTGAATAGCACCACGCGGATTATTGAGAAGGCAATAGTAAATCAGAAAGATCGAATTTCACAGTAATAATGTCATTATCAGAAACGTTGAGTTTTTCACGGAGATTAATTGGTGCAATGATTTCAACAACATTTGGATGATGATGGGTACGTTCAATCAACAAGATAGCGGCTTTCTGTTCACCATTCACAGTTGCAGGATAACAAGTAACTGGCCCGAAGCTACGACCCTCACTTTCGAAGCCTTGTATTAGAATCCCTATTGTGGCTTTTAATAATTGAAATTCATTCACATCTGCTTCAGTCATTAATTGGATGTTTAGAGTTCCTGGGAAGGGATTGTAACCCAGTAGTTTGCGAAACTGTTTTCGGTATTCTTCCAAACGGATATAATATGCTCCTTCTCCGAGCCCTGTGAACACTTGGCCTCTAAAGCTTCGATACCGTTTTTTCGTCAAAGCCATTTCAAGAATAGATTGGATTTTAGTTAATTCAGAGGCTCCCTTTGATTCAATACGGATTAATTGTCCACGATTATTTAGAACTCGACGAATGAACCCTTTCTGTTCAAGGATTGATAATCTTCGTGAGGCAGTTTGTTGACTTATTTGTAAGAGTTTAGCTAGACGTGAAGTTGATGTACGAATATTATTGGTTACAGCACCTAATTGAGCCAGCACCAATAAGGTGAACCAAAGTTGTTCCTTCAAAATTATCATCCTTCTTTTTTGAGTTTCAGTCGTGCTTGAGTTGCCATGCGATGGGCAAGCCGGGTTGGTTCAGGAAGCCGATATTTTGTAAGACATTTTTGAGTTATATCAACCGCCGTTTCAAGAGAAATTCGGTGACCGATACTAATGTAAATTGGATTACACCCAATTCTTGAAACTATTCTCACACCAATAATTTCGTCGTTAAGTACAATTGTTTCAAACGGTTTTGAACTATGCTGAATCTTTCCACAGAGAAGGCTTTTAGCCACTCCGATGGTTGGTACGTTTCTTAAAACCCCAAAATGACTAGCGGCACCAAGTTTTCGTGGATGGGCCTGTCCATGTGCATCCACTAAGCAGAGATCGGGTTTTGTTGAAAGAGCGTTATAAGCCAGTGATAATACCGGGTATTCCCGAAAAGAAAGAAATGTGGGGATATAGGGCACAGTTGATTTAGTATACACAATCTGTTGTTCAATTAGTTCTAAATCTGGAAATGTAAGCAAAACTGCAACACCTATTGCAGTTTGATTATAATAGGACACATCTAAACCACATACTGTTAGAGGGGGATTGAGGAAGGCATCTTCTTCAATAATCCGTCGAACCAAAGTCAGTTGGACTTGTTTAGCTCTTTGTGAAGGAAACTTTGTGGGCAGGGATCAATTCCCTCCTCATTTTCCAAGCGAGTTTCGTAAATTGGCAATTCCTGCAAGTAACCGGCGATTTTCAATAGCCGTACTGAGATCTGCACGAGTTCGTTCAATTATTCCGCGGGCTACATCCGTTTTTCTTCTGATACCCGGTGTCAAGCCCCGAGGAAAATCAAATGTGATTAATGTGGCGTATACCCGTTCCATTTGACTGAATGCTCTTTTTGCTTCGCTCAGATTATCATTTGTTAGTGAATCGATTGAATATCTACGAAGCTCTCCTACCAAATCTCCAAGACCTTGGAGGTAGCCGATGTTACTAACTCCGATTTTTTCCGGATTGGGTACTTCTTCTTTTTGATGAAACGCAAAGAAAAGAGCAGCCTCAGCGACTTCGCCTTCAGCATCATGTACTAAGCCAATGACAGGTAGTTGACTTAGTTTCTTCAGGTGAGTTTGAGCTGATTTTAATAATGACTGTGCATTTTTGATTGATTTTTCAGCTTTTTGTAATTCGTTTCGATGTATGGCGGCAATTGCTTCGCGTGTTACCTTTAGCACTTGATGCATCTCATTGATGAGAAGATCTCGAGATTGGTTTTGAATTGCTAGATTTGCATAGATTTTGTCGCCAATTTCTTTAACACTCATAATTGGAGACTCCGTTAGATTGATTCTGTCGTGTGTGCGTGCTGTGAAGCAATATACTTAAATGATTGGCTCTGGCTGAATCCTCGGTTGGTCTTGTGGTTTCTAATGATTTAGCAAAGGTTTACAGGCGACAGCGCTATCGTTTCATTGGAAAAAATAGTGTGTTGAAGAAGTGCTATCATCTACACAAGGCATTAACCCAACAACGCCCATGTTATAAACAGACATTCTATGGGACAATAGCTACTCATAGGTGTATGCAACTTTCTCCTACTCTTCAGTGTAGTCAATCATGTCAATTTTGTTGGCGTACAATGCCGGGTGATGAGGGGTTTCCCAGCCAATTACAAAAGGAAGTACCCGATGAACCTGCGGATATTTTAGATAACGCCATATTTGAGCAGCGGAAAATTTTGGACGGGTATAATCCAGTTTGCCATCCCAAAGTCATCCCAAAAATGTATGAAGAGGCACGGAATCCTCAACATGTGGCTATCAGTCTAGTGGGCGAACCTACAGGTTATGAACGACTATCAGATTTAATCGTAGAGTGTGATCAACGTAATTGGACAAGTTACCTGGTGAGTAATGGTGTTAATCCGCACGTTCTAGAGCGTATTGTAGAACCCACCCAGTTGTACATTTCTTTTGTTGCCCCTGACAAAAAAACACACCAAGAACTTTGCCGCCCTTCCATTCCTAAAGCATGGGAGCGCTTGCAGGACTCGTTAACTCTTCTCTCGACGTTATCTTGTTCCACTGTTGTGCGTATGACTCTCGTTGCAGGTCGAAATATGCACAAGATCCCCGAATATGCAAAAATCCTTGATTCTGCCCAACCTGATTTTATTGAATGCAAAGCGTATATGCATGTTGGAGGAAGCATGCAACGACTCTCTCGGGAAAATATGCCAAGTATGAGAGAAATTCAGACTTTTGCTGAGAAGCTAGCTAATGAGTCTGAGTATAGGGTTTCAAATGAGGATTCAGTGAGCCGAGTAGTACTGTTAACGAGGATATAATGAGAAGTATTGCTTATTCGGCCATTGGGATATGCTTTGATTCCATACCATCTGGTGTAACTACAAGAAGATCAATTCCGTCACCAGACATAGCATCACGGCGACTAGCTGAGCGAATGGCTTTGATGGCAAGTTCCATTGCATCGTCTTTTGAGAGATTATCATGATAATTAGCTTCAAGTACACCTAGCACAAGTGAGGTGGCCGTACCTACAGCGGCATATTTTTCTTTAATAAGTGAGCCGGCGAGATCTAGGCTATAAAGCTGAGAGCCGTTCTGGTCTACTCCACCAATGAGGGTCTGTGTAAGATATGGCATGTATTTGCGGCTGAATAGAATGTTTGAAAGGAGTTGAGCTGCAGCATTTACCGTAATTGGTCTTCGATTTTCCAACTCAAATAGACTGGATTCAGCTGTTAGAAACGAAGAAAGCATTTGGTAATCTCCACTCACACCGGCACTACCAACAATGATGGTATCGGTGATTGGGAAGACCTTCTTTCCTGTTTTGCTTACCACCGTATAGCCCCAGAGAACCCGTTTTTCTGCTCCAATGACTACGCCGTTATCGAATGTAATACCCACAGTGGCAGCACCGAAGAAAGGTGTTAGATCAGATTGACCTCTCATTATGATATACCTTCTGTGCTAACGTATGAAAGCAGTTAAAAAATCTTTGTGACTTGCTTCTCGTTAGAGTTGTGAAGTCAAGTGAACCCATTTACTGGTTTAAAGTATATTCCAAACACCAAAGAGTTACTAGATGTGGCGTTTGCTCGAGCATCGAAAATTACTCTTCCTAAGTCGAAGAAGCGCCCATATGTTCGAGCACGTGAGAAGGAAATTGCTAAATTAAACAAGGTCGATGACATTCTCACATCTCGGCTTGAAGAAGTCGTCAAGCGTTTTCCGAATTTTGATAATATTCACCCATTTTATCGAACACTTGCTGATACAGTAGTAACTATTGATGATATTCGCCAAGCTCTTGCATCGGTTACATCGGCGAATCGAATTATTCGTAACATAATCAAAGAATCTAATCACAAACTGCGGAGAGCTAAGACTCCATCAGAAGCACGTAATCTTAGAGCTTCAGCTTATGGTCGGATTTCATCTGTAATGAGAAGGATTGATTCGCGATTAATGGTTATTAGGCAAGCGGCATTAGAATACCGACGTTTCCCATCGGTAAATTTACAACTTCCTGTGGTTGTGATTGCGGGGTTTCCCAATGTCGGGAAAAGCTCACTTGTTACCATTCTTTCTACAGCGACCCCAGAAGTTGCTGAATATCCATTTACAACGAAAAAAATCAGTGTTGGTCACATTCCTTTAGACTCCGCTGAAGGTCAGATTCTTGATGTGCCGGGCTTATTAGATCGCCCTATGGCCGATAGAAACCCAATAGAACAACGCGCCATAGCAGCAATTCAATATCTAGCCGATGTAATCATAATTCTGATAGATCCAACCCTGACTTGTGGTTATGAATTACCAAGCCAAGTTGCTTTGTTTAACGAAATTCGCAGAACATTTCCAGAAGTCGAACTCTTCCCAGTTATCAATAAGATGGATATTGCCTCACCAGAGGAAGTTCAGCGTGCACGCAATCTAATCGATTTGAATGACATTCCGATTATTAGCACTTTAACTCAAGAAGGGGTTGAGCACGTTTTTCAAGAAATTTTAGGAGAATCAGAGACAATTAGCAAGAAGTTACAGACCCTTCAAGACCAACCCCATTAACGGAAATTCGAGCAGGGTGATTTATCTCTCCCTGCACATCAAACTTGAGATCAAGAAACTGTTCGACTACATGGATATTGGTTATTGTATGCATGGTAAGGGCTGTTACTGTGATTGATGAGAACCCATCTGCGAGTGCTAAGTATGGAATAAGCATATCACCTTGAAATTGATCAACAGAGGCTTGAGTGGCAAGTTCTTGAAGAAGTACTTGCGCTGCGTTTGCTCCCACTTTTTCAGCCCTTAAGCCACGACGACCTATTGCATCTGCCCCGAGAATCCGTTCTCCATTATTGGTTGCTGCAAGAGATATTCCACTTCCGGGAGAGAAGGTGTTATCACTGTGTTCAATTATGATTTGACTAACAGGGTAATCCTGTTCGTTTAGAACATCCTCTGCGGCTCGAGCCTGTCTTTCTGCGACATGCTGAGGAAGCGACCCACAATGAGAAATACCGTTGATAATCGGTTTTTCCTTAATTGTGCTTAAGGAGATAGATGTCAACTTATTTACAGGTGAGAGAATAGCATGAACTTGACCGCCTCCACGGGGATAATAACCTCGTTTTCTGGTTTCCATCAAAGCAGTATAGCCTAATTGTTTGAGTCTAGGAAGAGCAATAGTATGGAGGTAATCAATTGGGGGACTCCAAGCGACATTAGTTCCTCCAATTAGTTTCGCATCAATTTTGTGTTCGCAGAAGGGTGCTACAATCATAACCCCCTGAAGAACTAGCGTAATGGCCCCTGCAGTTCCAATGTCTACTACAATCTCTCCACCTTGCCGATTTTGTGGGTTAAACTCAATTCGATTAGATCCTTCATGAGTGCCTTTAACCTGAGCCTTAGTTAGTGTCTTCACCGCTAGAATTCCGTGAAGGTGTTGTGGTCGTAATCCCGGTGTTTTCCTATTTGCTCGGATATTATTGACAATTACAGGTTGACCCAAAACAGCGCTAAATGCAATTGCTGAGCGAAGAATTTGTCCTCCTCCCTCTAAAATGGACCCATCGATTTCAACAACCATTTTCCGACACCGCGATTCCTTTATAGTTGATGAATTAAAGTGCTTATGCTATGAAGGGAATTTGTATTGCTACGATACAGGCAATCTCCAACAGATGGATAGCTATGGCTTTAGAAAAATCAAGTGGTGCACTGGTAGCCTGTACTTCGTCTACACAATCGCCCGATGATGCAAATAGAAGCCTTCAAAACGCGCTACTTCGCTTAAAAAGGCTTGATGAGCTAGACGCCACCTTGCAATTACCGAATACTTCGCAAGTTAGTCACCGACTTGTAGAACTTTTGCGCGGTGAGGGGCAACCGTTCTCTTTAAATGAGATTTCTCAAACAAACTGGTCTTCTGCCCGACATGTAATTTCTGAGCAGTTACTTCAAGTTCCACGTGGGATGGTAATCTCATATGGTGAATTAGCCAAACGAAGTAATTCTTCACCTCGAGGAGTGGGGTCAGTCATGAGAAGCAATCCAGTTCCTTGGGCAATTCCATGTCACCGCGTAATACATTCGGATGGCAGATTGGGAAAACTTGGCGGGTCAACGAGTGGCACAGTTGAAAAGGCAAGAATTTTACGAGCTGAGGGAGTGCTCTTTAACAGTGATGGGACAGTTCCTCATAGTTTAATTGTTAGCTAAGTTTGGTGATGTTCTTTGAAACAACCGGGCCTTTTCATTGGAAGATTTCAGCCATTTCATAATGGTCATCTTTTCGCTTTGAAAGAGGTTCTTTCAAAGGAAGACCATGTATTCATCGTTATTGGAAGTGCCCAAGCAGGGTATACCCCAGCAAACCCATTTACCACTGCAGAACGTATTGTGATGCTTCAACTTGTTCTCGATGACTTGGATATTTCTTGCAATCGATATTTGATAATCCCAGTTCCTGACGTTCATAACTTCACACTTTGGGTTGATCATGTTAAGCGGTTTGTACCAGAATTTGGTACACTTTATACTGGTTCTAAAACCAGCGCTACCCTCTTTTCTAGTCAGAATATTCCAGTTGTTAAAATCTCGTTGCACAAAAAGAATAGTCACTCAGGAACTGAGATTCGCAGTAGAATCATTCAGGATGAGAAATGGAAACCTCTTGTCCCAGAGCGCGTTGCTGAACTAATCGAAGAGATAGACGGAGTAAAGCGGTTGAAATCTCTTAGTTACCAGGATTAGATCCCCTGACAAGCTCAAGGATTCGTTGGAATATCTTCTGTTTTTGATCTTTTGCAGACCGATAGAGCCTCTCAACGATGAGTTCTGGTGTTGATTTGGCAATTTTTCCAAATTGAGGTGATCGATTTACAATCAGATTGAGTTGAGTGTCTAGCCCTGTCGCCTCGATCCCATCAACACGAATGGGAACTCGAGCTAGTTGAGTGATATCTTCAGCCAAGTGAGAAATAAAAATCACGCACGAGTTTGGATTTTCCGAGAAGAGTTCTAGTACTGCCGCAACCACTTTGGCTGCAGCTCCTGGTTCAGTACTCGCCTCCCATTCGTCAAAGCATGCAAGTTTAGAAGAATCGCTCAACACGATATTGGCTAGATTATTCAGCGAAGATTCAAATGCTCCGGCTGATAGCATTCCAGTCGCCTTAGCATAATAGTATAATTCATCAAAAATGCCAACCTCAGCTTTTGATGCTGGAACGAGCATACCCATTTGAGCAAGGATTGCAATTTGTGCAACATTTTGAAGTAAGCAACTTTTTCCACCACTGTTCGCTCCTGATAGGAGTACGACTCGTTCTCCGCTAGTGGATTCAGGCGCCCATCCATTTTCTCCGATTGTATACGAAACGGGAATAACTGTGATTTTGTCCTTTAGCGCTTCTTGTGTTAGGAAGATATTTCGTCCTTCTTGAAATGCAACTCCAAAACTGTCAGGATTTATGGATGGAACTGATAATTGATAGTCTCGGGCGAACTGTCCTATGGCCTGGAACACATCGAAATCCAATAATGTCTGAACCGCGTCTTTGATAGGTTGTTCGTATTGAATGAGTTTAATGGCAATTTCAGTTTTGAGTTTGTGTTCACATGAATGCATTGCTTTCCGTAGATTATTTTGTAAATTGCTTGCTTTTTGCCGATTCGCCTGAATCGGTAATACAACACTTTGTGAAAAAATCCCATCCACCCATTCGAGTTCATTGCGTTTGAGTTGGAGGTTTTTTGCTAAATGATCTTCTGATTCTTGTAATGCATTTACAAGTATCTCGAAAACTTGAGGTGGAAGGTACTGACGAAGCTGTTCTGCTCCTATAGCTTCAGCAGTTGTTGCTTCCAATATATTGATAATTTGATCCCCCTCGAGCACAACTTGACTACTTGAAATTTCATCACGAATCTTATCGTTGGCCCAAATTTCTGTTTCACTTACTTTAGTCTCGAATTTTTGTGATGCTGAGCGAAGACGGTCATAATCAGCATCTGCTCCGATGGATATATCGCCTGAACTTGTGATCTTTTCTACTAGCTCGACCAAGCTATTGAGGGCAGAGAGGTCAATTTTTTCAATAAACGTTTGAAGGGCAGGTGTGGAGGGGAGTTTAGTCATTGCTTCCGCTGCTGCACAAATTGCGAGAATTGTTTCATGGTTAACTGCATAGAAAGATATGATTGATTCAGGAGATACATCTGCGATAGTGAAGTCGCTTTTGAGAATATCGAGGTTTCCGGCATGTTCTGCGGCTCCACTCATGCCACCCATTTCTAGGGAGGCAATCACATAATCATATGATTGTAGATATTCGTCCAGTCGTTCACCTGGTTTTAGTTGGATAAGACGTGATGTTTTGTCAGCGCCGTATTCTTTCAGCTGTTGGTATGCGACTTCATTGTCTGTCAGTATCACCCGCCAAGTTGCTAAAGAAAGAGTAGCTCCTCGTCTTAGGGGTCGGGCATTTGTAAGAAGTTGACCTAATTGAGTTAGTTGCTCTTGATTACACTTTTTCACTAATTCTTCAGCTTGTTGAAACCATCTTAGTCTTTGATTAATAATCTGAATTTTAGTAGAGGGTAGAGGATAGTAAAGAGATAGTTTGTCTTTGGCAAACAGACTATTTGCATAGGATTGCATAATTGTTAGAATTCGTGTATAGATTTCTTGGATATCTTGTGTTTTTAATACAGCAAAAGCACTAATTCCTTCACGGAGAGCGTAAGCCTCCTGTACGATATCTAGGGCTTTTTTCTTTCCAACTCCAGGAATACCAGCAAGTGTTGCAACCTGTGCGTTTGTAATTATGTCGAGGGCTGCATCTTCTGATCCAAAAACAGCGATTAATTTCTGGACTAGACGTGATCCTACACCTGGAATTTGATCGAGTCGTTCAAGCTCTGGCAAACAGATTCCTCCCTTAATACACTGCATCCTGAGATACGGTATTTAATTTCTACCCCCCCTCTGAGAAGTGTATAAATGACTTTTTAAGGGGCGATGGAATCTGACTGGAGTTATCTCCTAAGTACTTTGAGGCCAATTCACAGTGACCCCATTAATTTTCTTGGCAATTATTGGACTTCTTGTCGCTTTCATTGTGACCTTCCTGATAATGCCCTACGTCATTAGAGCCATGAAGCGACGAGGTGTTGTTGGTGTTGACGTTCATAAAATCAACAAACCTGAAATCGCTGAGATGGGTGGTTTAGGAATCCTGTTTGGTGTGACAATCGCAGGCATAGTTCTCTTTCTTGGTTCAGGTCTTATTGGATTTGGTCTTTTCGATTTCCGAATTTTAGTCTTTCTTGCAGTTCTCCTTATTGCTGGGTTTATTGGTGTGATTGATGACCTGAAATCGCTTGGACCGAAAGTCAAGCCAATACTTACAATGATAGCTTGCTTACCCATTCTTCTCTATACGTGGGTTCTTGGAGCCATTCCTCCCTTTCTCCCAGCGTATGTTCCCCTTCCCTATTTACCGTTCTTAGGGGCAACTCGTTTAACAATCGTTTATCCGTTGATCCTCATCCCCTTAGCCATCGCGATTACATCCAATGCAGTGAATATGTCTGATGTATTCAATGGTGTGATGCCTTTGACTACGACGATTATGTTCGTAGCACTCTTAATTGCATCATTGTTTATGATGACCATTGGAATTTCTGAGGCAGGATTAGGGCTCATGTTTTGCAGTATTATGATTGGCTCCCTTTTGGCTTACTATTATTATAATCGAAATCCCGCTAGAGTCTTTGCAGGGGATACTGGATCACTTCTTGTAGGCGCAGCAATAGGTGCCGTAGCGATTATGGGCCGTCTTGAAATTATCGCGATCGTTGCTCTTTTGCCAGCTATAATGAATGCTTTCTATAGTCTTGTAAGTATAGGGGGATTGTTAGAGAGGCGCCAGATGAGGGCAAGACCCACAGTGTTTCAAGAAGATGGTACTTTATCCGCATCAAGTGATCCGAAGGCGCCGATTACTTTGACGCGCCTTATCGTCGCGAGGGGCGCTTTAACTGAGCAACAGATTACGTTGTCGTTAGCTACTTTGACATTTGCCAGTAGTGTTTTAGCATTTCTTACTGTCTTTCTAATTCCCTATTTTCCGGGCGCTATAATCTCTTGGCCCTTTTCGTTACTTCTGGTGATGATACCACTTTGCCTGATTTTTGGTGTATATTTCGTGTTAAGGAGAATAGATCAACTTGGGATTCGCTTAGCAGGTCTAGTTGCAATCATGGTGGGAGTTTGGGGGGTTGGGATGCCCGTGTTTGCTTTGTTGGATTATCTGATAATCTATTATCCGAGCTTCTTGTGGCCGATTGTAGGAATCGTATTTGTATTTGGTTGGTTAGCTCTATGGCATTTCTCAACACGATTGTATTTTAAATTTGAAATAAAAAAATCGGTTAAGGTTACTGAGGTAGGTTCTTAGATTTTCCTTGCTGCCACCGGTATTCGAAGCTTTGTTGAAATATTGCTACGATGCCTTCATTGGCTGAAAAACTCGGTCGATATACATACCGTGGGTGACCACGATTTCTTTCAGGAGATGCCCATATTAGAAAAACTACTTTTGATGAATCAGCTAATGTACCTCTCACAGGGAATTTGAGATCAGCAGGTTGGCGCACATCTATTTTCATGGATTTGAGTTTTTTAGCGGTTGGATGAGTGATTGGATGTTCCATGTTCATAAGAACTCGAATCTTTACACCCCGGTTCATAGCCTTAGCTAGAATCTTGTCAACTTCTTTAAACCAACTAAAGACGTCAGTAAAGATATCAAGCGTTGTTTGGGCTTCGGAGATTAGTTTCTTAGTTTGCTTTTCTGTTAAGGCTAAATTGTCTAAAGATTCAAGGAGATCTTCGGGTTTGATTCGTAGTTTCTCACGCCAAAAAATCGGCGAAAGAACCTCTTTTACTTCCTGACTTGTTTCTTCGAGTTGCCGTAAAGAATCTTCAGCAGAACGTTTTCTAAGTGATATCAGATTCTGTAATCCTTCCTCAGGACTTATTATTTCAAATTTCTTGGGTCGTCCCTCAATAATTACGATTAGACCAATATCTCGAAGACTCTCAAGAACTCCATAAACTCGGGGAATTGGAATATTTGCGGTGTTGGCTACCTCTTCTGCATTCATTTGTGCTCCTTGAACTAGAACTAGGTAGGCTTGGGATTCATATTCGGTGAGCCCTAATTGACGAAGCTTTTCTGTTGGTTCAGAGGGAGACATGATTATCACCTATTCGTAGGTATTCTCCTAAATTATCGTTTCGTATAAACTGGTTTAAACGTAATAACGGTAACTTTTTAGGGGATATTCGATTCACTAGCGATAGGTGGAAACCATGAAGGCCCTTGGAGTCGGTGTGATTGGAGTTGGAGCTTGGGGTAAAAATCATGTCCGCGTTTTCTCAGAGTTAGAAGATGTGAACCTAGTTGGGGTTACCGATCGTGATTCAAGTCGTGCTAAGATGCTAGCAAAGAAACATAACGCAACCCATTTTACGAATACCGACGACCTACTCAAACAGAGCGATATTGATGCAGTGACAATATGCACACCCACTGTTACTCACGCAGATCTTGCATTGGAAGCCATTGCAGCTGGCAAACACGTACTGATTGAAAAACCGATGACAAATACTGTTCAACAAGCCCAGAGAATAATCGACGCTGCCAAAGCCGCAAATGTATTGTTGATGGTTGGTTTTGTGGAGCGATTTAATCCATCTGTCCATACAGCAGCTCAGGTCATTGACCAAGGCAAAGTTGGAGAGCTGGTGTTAGGGTCTGCTCGTAGACTTGGACCCTTTGTCCCGGGACGAGTAGCCGATATTGGGATAATTAAAGACATGGCTATCCACGACATTGATATTGCTCGATTCTTGGTCAAACAAGAAGCAACCTCAGTTTATGCGATTGCAGGGAATCTTTACCATAAGTATGAGGACCATGCCAATATCGTGATTCGCTTTAATGATAAACCCACGTTTTTCCTTGAATGTAATTGGTTGACTCCACATAAACTTCGAGGATTGAACATAACGGGATCAGAAGGGGTTTTATCTTTGGATTATATTTCCCAAGAAGTCTCAATTGGTACGAGCCATTGGGAGCAAAAATCAACTTCACAATGGGATGAGCCATTAAAACGGGAATTAAACCATTACGTGAAAAGCATTATTGAAAAGCAAAATCCCCTCACCTCTGGTGTTGATGGATTGGAAGCGCTTCGCATTGCTGAAGCAGCACTTGAAAGCGCCAGAAGTAAACGAATTATTTACCTTGAGGAGCTACGAGTTAGTTGAAAACCGAGGTTCATTCAAGTGCAGTTATTGAAGGAGAAGTGAAACTTGGGCAAGGCTGTTTTATCGAAGCCTTCGTTTTAATCAGAGGGAAAGTAAATGTTGGTAAGAGGTCCTTTGTTGGATCAGGCAGCTATGTCCTAGGACCTGCTTCGATTGGGAATCGTGTTTTCTTAGGTCAAAAGATCACAATTGGTTTTCCCCTACAGAAGCAGATTAAACAGTTTCAGAAAGGCACCATTGAAGCCCCTTGGACTGGTTCGGAATCAACAAAAATCGGCGATGAGTGCATAATCCGTTCAGGTTCAGTGATTTATGAAGGTTCAAACGTTGGCGAAAAAGTCCGACTGGGCCATAATGTGTTGATTCGTGAGCAGGTGAAAATTGGAGATGATACCATGGTTGGATCCGGTGTGATTATCGATGGAAAGTCAGTGATTGGGTCCAAGGTATCAATTCAATCAAATGCGTATATTCCATGGAATTCGAAGATTGAAGATCATGTATTTCTTGGCCCCAATTGCATTCTAACCAACGATAAATACCTAATGCGGCGTTCCTACGAGCTTAAAGGCCCAGTCATAAGAGAAGGAGCGAGTGTGGGAGCGGGGGCTGTTATTATGCCGAATATCGAAATTGGTGCGGAAGCTGTAATTGGAGCAGGAGCTGTAGTAACCAAAGATGTCCCATCAAAAGCAATTGTGTATGGCATACCAGCTCGAGTGCAGGATGATGTTCCGAAAACATGGAAAAAACCCCTGGAATAGATTTAGAGTAGCGATTTAGTTAGATTGTACTCAACGACAAAGTTAAATACGTGGAGAGAATCGACAAATCGAAACCCGATATCGGTGTGTGTCTCTGTGAAGACGAGAGTCGTGCTCTTACTTGTGCTCATCTGTTTACCCATGATATTTGCACTTGGACCACCAGTGAATGGAGAAGGGTCTCAGCTAGTTGTAACTGAAGTTCAACGCAATGTTCATTATGAAGAGTATGGGATGGCGCTTTTCACCGATACTATCACTGTTTTCAATCCTGGTCCGGATCCCGCTTTTTCTGTGTTAACTGCGTATCCACTAGCGAAGATGAATAGTGTCAAAGCATTTCGTGCTGAATCAGTGGATGGGGCAGCTCTTTTCTTTCAAAGAATCTCACTTATTGGACCAAATTGCTCAGGATGGGAGGTCTTTCTCCCTGAGCCAATAATGCCCTTTGAGGAAACTACGTTCGTAGCACAAATGTCTATTGAAGGGTTAACTTCCCAAGACCAAGATACCGCTACAATTGTGTTTTCGATTGAGCCAACTAGTTCTTACTTAATTCAGAGATATGAAACCCGATTAACGTTCCACTATGCGTTAACTGCTGCAACACAGGAGTACTGGACAGGGAGTGATATTCATCCTTATTCCTATGAAGAAAGATCAGTTCTTCTGGATTTCATGCCAAACGACTTTCTTCCGCTAATGACATACGTAGAACTCAAGCGACAGTTTTCTGTTGATGCTTGGGGTTATCTTCTTGCTCATGAGGTCCATTCACTTCGTGTGGATAGCCCAAATCCATTATTCACGAATGTGGAACAGCGATGGACAAATATTACTGTGAGATTACCACCAGGAAGTCAATTCTTACGAACTTATGACATGGCCGCAAATCTGTCTAGTTCAATTGGCCGAGTAGCGAACATTACCCACTCAGGTACTGTATATGTGTCGTTCCAGTATCACTTACAAGAAAGTGATGTCTACACATTCCATGTGGAATATCGAATTCCTCTCGACTACAACCAACTCGTTTTACAAACGGGTCAGTTCCTCCACTTTGACCTTTATCAGGAATATCCCTTCAGAATTCAACTGTATGCAACAGAGGTTTCTCTCCCTGTAGGAAGTTGGCTTCAAAATGTTCCCATAGGAGCCATCACATCTATTTCACCAACTGGTCAATATCTTGTCTCTTTCCTTGGAAGAAATGTCACCTCCATTATTAATGGGGAAGCAAACCTGTTCTATGTTTATCCCGTTTCTCCCGCATTCACTCGACCTTTGTTGCTCTTCCTCATAGTTGGTATCTTCTGCCTTGGGTATGTTGCGGCAAGACGAATTCCATTCTTCCGAGAAGAGGAGGAAATCATTTCAGTTGTTGCAGAGGTAGACCCAGCAATTCTGAGTGAATTCTGTGCACTATATGGTGAAAAAATCGCACTTCTGCTACAGACGGAACGATTAGAGCAAAACATGCTTCAGAGTAAAATGTCTAAACCGAGATACCGGAAGGAGAAAAAGAACTTCGAACGGAAACTCCGATCCCTTGGAAGAGAATTAGAGGGAAGAAGCCAACCTCTTATTGAAGCAGGAGGAAAATATGAGTCCAGCGTTCGGCAACTTGAGCTATTAGAAGCTGAACGCGTCAGTGCTATTGAAGCTCTTCATGCCCTTGAACAACGTTATCGTCAAAAACGGATTACGGCTTCCGTGTATCAAAAACTTCGAAAGGATTTACAGAAACGCCGTGATAAGGCTGTAGGGCGAATGGATCGTATCCTTCTAACCTTACGCGAAGAATTGGTCGGATAGCCTATTCATCTAAAGCCGAAAGACTCAAGAAGCACTAGCGAAAAGAATCGCCTTAAGGAAAGTTAGCCCGTTAGTGTAGCTTCCTTGTTTGGAGGCAAAATGGTCAATCATCCGGGGCTTTGGAACTGTAACTTTAAAAAACAGTGAAGTCACCCCGGGACCGCGGTTCGAATCCGCGACGGGCTACCACTTATTTTTTTGATAAGCTTGGATGCCAATTTTCTGCTTTTGCCTTTACTGATTGTTCATCCCATTCTGCCAGAATTTTTACAGCTTCACATGCGGTTTGGCTTGCTTCTTTCTCTCCAAGGGTAGCAAATTCTTCAGTTTCACGGTTGGCAAAGACCGCACAGATCGCGCCGCTTCGTAATCCAAATAGATTAGATAGTGTGAAAATGGTTGAACATTCCATTTCAAAATTCAATACACGTGCTGCCTTCAAATCTGGGATTATATGGTCCATATTGGATTGCCAGTAGTTCTTGAAGCCGGGTCGTCCCTGTCCAGTAAAGAAACTATCTGTGCTACATGTTATTCCTACGTGATATCGGAAACCATAACTTTCGGCTGCTTCTATGAGTGCGAGTGTGACCTGATGATTAGCAAATGCTGGATACTGGGGTACAACATACTGTGCACTAGTTCCATCGTTTCTTACTGCACCAGTAGTGATTATTAAATCACCACATTTGATGTGTTTTTGAATCGCCCCAGAACTTCCCACTCGAATTAGTGTTTTCGCGCCTATACTAGCGAGCTCTTCAATGGCTATGGCAGTTGCAGGACAACCGATTCCAGTGGAAGTTGTTGTTATTGGTACACCTTTGAAAATCCCAGTGAATGTGAGGTAACTTCTTTTCTCTGCCATTTGTTTAGCAGAATCCCAAAGACCTGAAATCAGCCTTGCTCGAGCAGGATCTCCAGGTAATAATACTGACGAGGCAATGTCCCCTGGCTTCAGCCCGATATGATATTGGATCCCTTCTGATGTTTCAGGTCGACTAGCTGATTCCCACTTTTTCATCAATTTTCCCTTCTTTTTCTAAGAGAGGGTTAGCGTGTACCGCGGCGGTAACTTGGTCGTACTTTGCGTGTGACCTTCTCTTCTCGTTCTCCAATTGCGCTCTTTTCAACTAGGAGTTCAATGGTCTTGTCCAGTTCAGCACGACTAATTTGTAGAGAGTTTGCGATTTCACCGCGCGGTTGACCCTCATTATATGATTCGATTATCTTGTTTAGTAGTTTCTCCCCGATATAGACATGCTTTCCTTGAGAGATTATGAGCAACCCTTGGAACCTTATTACTCTGGAAGTAGACAATCGGTTTAATTCTACCTCAATTTTTGCAGGTGTCTTATCTAATTTTTGAGCTAATTCAATAAGCGTTATTCGTTCAGCCTCATTGAGTTCAGCTCGTAGATGTCGAATGAATAACCTTCTCCTGTAGTAGAGTAGTCCACCAATAAGAAAGGCAACTGAGATTATGAGGATGAGAAGCCCCCAGCTAAGTAAAGGATTAACAGCAAATGCCGTTTGAATAGCTGTTGCCAATGCAATTGTGTTTAGTGACTGAAAAAAAAGAAAATCGATTATGAGCAGTACGACTGCTATACCGAAGATAGTAAGTAGTATTTTTGAAAATGTTGATTGCCATCCCATAGTTGTCCCTCAAATCAAGGAGTAAATGGCGTTAGCCAATGTAACTGGCACTTTCAGATTCATCTCGTGGTTCTTGTCGTTCACGTTGTTGAAGGAGATGATATTTCACTTGAGCGAAGATGCCTTTCATTTCTTCAATTTTTTGATCTAACTCTGATACATCAGCATTGATGTTAAATCGATCATTAAGGACTTCAACGATTAATTTGGATGCCCGAGGATCTAATCTTAATAATGGAACCGTTTCTGCCAGAAGACATACCCCTTCAATTCCGTATTTGAGATTAGCCCAAGCTGGTATAACACCGTTGGCTCCATTGATGACTCCATCGGCCATTGGTTCGACATAGTCAAGTTCGGTGAAGAACGATTGAAATTTTGACCCCGTTGAAGATACAAATACCTTTGGAGTTTCAGGATATTCCCCAGGAACATAGGCCCCTGTTGCAGCAACTTTTGTCACGTTAAGTTTCTTGAAAGTTTCAGCGATTCGATCTGAAAACTCATAGATTCCCTGTGAAGTTGAGGGTTGAAAATCACCGGACACAAGGAGAACGTCATGTTTTAGATTAGGATTTTTGTGAAGGTATATTTGACATTCGGGTATTTTCATCGTGCCCTTTTCGTCAATCATGACGTGTGGAGGAAAGTCATCAGAAGTAACCTGAATTATGGGTTCTGCATTTAAGCTTCGAATAAGAACTTCAATAGCCAGTTTTCCTACACTAGCAATGCCTGGCATGCCAACCAGCGCAATAGGATCTCGAAGACCCTTTACCTCTTTTAACCAAATAATCTCAATCATGGTGAGTCCCCACAGGGCGACTAGGCTTCAGGAAGATGAGATTTAAACTTTATGTCCCGAGTCCTTGTTTGTTATTAAGCCGCGGTTTTCTACTTTATTATTCCCGATGAATAAGCGGGTATGAAATTAATTCTTTGACGAATGACCCTAATTAGTGCGCTCTTGATCTTATCCTGATTTAAAGGCAAAATTTGAAAGAAATCATCCTGTATCCGACCGATGTCTCTTCTCAATGTTTCGGGCACAATAAGTATCAGATCATGGTTTTGTACATATTCACTTGTTCGAATTTTAAGACGTTCTTCTTCTCCATCAAAGAAATGAAGAGTAAGGTGAAGATCGGGTATGAAGAAACCGTGTTTTGATGTTTCTTGATATTTCATATTCAGTTCATCAAGAATTCCTTTGATTACATGTTCGAAATATGTTTCCAACGCCTTTTTTCTATCAAAGAAGTACAATGTGTGAGTTCCACAGGCTTCATATTGAATTCCGATACGTTTAGCGAGCTCTTTCACTTTTTCTGACGGAATATTCATGTATCTTGCGAAATAGCGCTCAGTCCAGTATGTTTTGATTGCGAATCGGAGGTGTGCATACAAATCTTCTTGTTGTTGCTCAATGGAAGTGATTGGACTCTTTTTTGTACTAGAGCTAGTTGTTTCTTTTTGGTCATGTTCGGTTCTATCTGATTTTTCATTAGTCCATCTTTCGAACGAACCTAATAGACGCTTAATATTATCCTCAGTTAATTCTTGGACGGAAATTGCGTCATCAGTTTGGGGAATGAGTAATCCCTCTCGTTTGAGTCGATTTATGGCACTTAGTAAACGAATCTTTAATGCAGAAACTTCTGAAGAAAAAATAGTAATCCGGACTTTGAGAGGGGTCCTAACTCGTAATATCCACTGTAATGACTCAATGTCCAATTGATTCTTCGGGAAGAGAATCAATTCATAGGCCTCAGTTACATACACTTCGGTGATTTCGCATCCAAGAGCATGCTCTGATAAAACAAAATCGATTTTATTAGATTCCAAACTTTGTATCAACAATGATATGTAATCGGTGATTGATAGGCGAGACATTGATTATCAAAAGTTACCCTGGGAAATAGTACAAAAGCTTGCAAATTCCAGAATTGTGGTGGATAAACGTTTTCTGTCTTGAGGAGGCGTTCAAGAGCGTTTAGAATTTTTTTTGACTGGTGTCAACTGTCAAGGGTCGGAAAATAGGTAGGCTCGTTCTTCGTATCTTCGACCATCGATTAGGGATCCTGGTTCTTTCTTAAGTATTTGTTTTGAATTCAAATGAGCATACAATTGCTGATTGGCGTTTTCAAGGTTGACGGTTTTTAACCAAGCAATTGGAACGTTTGTGAAGAGCGGTCGGGCGGGAACTACATGTCGTGTCGTTTTTTGCGTAAAGAGTTGATGTTGTAGGGCACATTCGACCACTTCTTTTTTCGTGAGTGGAGGTACAATCAGCACTGGACGCTGTTTTGATTGAAGGTTTTGAAGCGCATCAGTTTCAGTGCTATAGATTATTTCGTATCCCATTCTCTGTGCAATGACTTCAATTGCTGCTACTTTGTCATAAGCCTCTTTGATTGTAAGTGAAGCAGAGTGTGTAAGTAAAAATGCAGTCTTTCCTTGAGCAAGAGCTGCCATGGCATCTCGTTTCTCAACGACTGTAGGCGCTTCCATCGACGAAATTTGAGAGTGGTTGAATTCTTCTTCGAAACTGACTTGATTCAGGAAATCTTCAATTGGAATACTACCTTCAAATTCTCGATACCAAGCGCAGAGTTCTATAGCTGGATTCTGGTAATCAACAAGACAGACTGGCACGATTTTACAATTGAGACTCTTCAAAGCAGCCACTCGATGCATACCGTCCAAAACAACATAGGTGCCATTATCAACAATAATCGGATGTTTCAGGATGCCCTCATCATGCAGTTCCTGTTTCAGCTGATCAAGTGCTTTGGGTATTGTTTCTTCATGTGTATAGAGAGATTCAATTGCAACAAACTTGATTTCCATCCGTATTTGTGGAGTGTCGATAATTACTCCCATTGATATGACTCCCAATAGTTTGTTTCAATCTAGTGAGATTAACCAAATCTCAGTCAAACGCCTACAATACGATTATGCAATAATGACATCTTCATCTTTTCTAAGAATCATTAAGCGCGTAACATACCCAGCAATACGATTTCGCAGTCGTTTAGTAGTATTTGTTAGAAGTTCATCAACAACCTCTTTGTTTCGATCAAAATCAGTAGAAAAACTATCAGAATACCTTTCTACAAGCTCCCTTGATAGGCGCTTCACTAAAACTGTTCGGACTTTGCCCAAAGTGATTTCCTCCGGTTATTCAAGGTGTTATCGCGATACTTTTGGTAGGCTATTAGGATTTTGTAGGTTTGAAAGTGTAATAGATTTTTCATACACATTTAAAGAAAGCTTAAAAAACCGATGCTAGAACTCATATTTCAGCCGCGTTAGTGTAGCCAGGTCAATCATCTGAGGCTCTCGACCTTAGGACCGGGGTTCGAATCCTGCTGGATATTTCCGTCTGGAGAAATTCCCCGACGCGGCACCATTTCTAATCAAACTCTCAAATTTGACGTTACTTTATTTTGGAGATTAGCTTTGGAATTATGGTGTTCAGAGATTCTTTACTGAAGTCACTCGTTGACAGTATGAAGTTCTTTTTCAATTGTTTGAATAGTTGTCTACATCGACGTGTGAAAGACTTCCAGTTATCGGATTGTCCGAATATTCCATAGATTCTGGTGAATTGAGGATTTGTTGAAAGATAGGATTTTAACTGCTCAATAATCACTGACTCTAAATTGAATATATCATTTTGGGGAACCATGTTTTGTGCCAACGGATAGTAGTTGGTTAACTCCAATGGAACCAGACCAAAAACTGGTGAGATAAAGAGTGTTTCAGCCGATTTGAAGTAATCTGGTGCCACTTTCCGAACCTGGTTTCGAAAACGTTCATATTCCTTTGATGAATGGTAAGGACTACTGGTGGGTACAGAAAATAGCAAAAGTGTGTTTCGCCTTGGTTCAGGGGAGGAATAATTTTCAATGCGTTTCCTGTGTCGATATACTTCTGGTTGGAGAAACGACCAAGAACTCGTGATGTACAAAGCCCTCTTTTTCGTGATTGGAGATGATTGCTCGATAAAGCTTTGAGAAGAATGTAATTTGTACATGGCATCAACTAGAGCCGGATGACTACTGAGTCTACTTTCCACTAATCGCCAAAGACGCCCCTCTCTGATGGCCTGTCTAATTCGTTTAATCTCATTTTGACAGATGTGGAGATTATGTTCAGCTAGTACTTGTACACGTTTCTTTTTTTCAAGCTGTTTCATTTCAGCAATTGTATACTGTGAACAAGATGGACAGGTACAAAATTCGTCTTGGATTTCAGCTAGCCGATAAGTGCCTTCAGCGCTTAGAATCCGATCATGTTTTGCAAATAAAGCATATGCAGCTGAGTCAAAAATATCACATCCCAACGCTACTATTAAGGGAAAAATAAGAGGATGTCCAGCACCAAAGAGGTGTACAGGTTTGTCAAAAGGGATGTTATTTTTTGCACTTAATATTAGATCTACGAGTTTGTTGAACTGATATTGTTCCATAAGCTGAGTGGGGCTGCCTATTGCATAGATGGAAAAATCAAGTTTACTTATTTGTTGAGCTGAGGTGGCAACCAAGTCGGGATAGGTTCCTCCCTGAATAGGTCCCACCCATAAAATGTCTGATTCTTTGCGATGAGAAATTGATGCTTTTGCACGGCGAAGGGTTTCTTCTACCGTGAATTGTGCTTCGTTATAGGTTGCTTTCCCTCCTGTGGGAATATCCAGAATGACGGCAATATCCGTTTCGATTTCTTCTTGAAACTGAATTATTTGGTTTGGAGTCGTACTGACATCGCCATAAATGAGTAACTGGTAGGCTCCCGAGTCAGTCATTATTGAACCAGGAAAGTCAAGAATATCGTGGATTTTTCCTTTTTTCTGGGATTTTGAGAGTAAATACGCATTTGTAATTAGAATTTTACAATCAAATTCATGATACATTCTTTTTGGAGTAATAAGCTCCTTAGTGGGGTGGACAACGGGAATGAAGGCTGGGGTGTCAACTATTCCACTCTTCGTTCGAAACCTTGCTATTCGTGCAAGTAGGTCCTTATGGATAATTTCAATCATTGCGTCCGCGACTTTTTAAGTGGCGCCTTCAGTTTTTGCTTCTTGTTCTTCTACAAAGCGTGTGTATACTTTTCTGATTCTGTCTGCAAGTGGTCCTGAACCTTCTACTCCTTGTTCGGTAACACGAACCTTGTTAAGCACGACAATAACTCGTGCGTCTTCAAGAAATCTAACCTCTCCAGGAGGAAATAGCGTCTCTAGCTGCTCAGCCAAACCTTTCAGGTCAAAGGGATCTTCAGTTTTTACAAGCTCTAGAATCGTATGACCAGTAATAATAATACGATGAAAGAGATTTCCTTTCTTATCTCGCGCCTCGCCTAAGGCAACACTTAGCGTGGCTGGATCGTACCCACGCATCTTTCCGGTGAGAGATTTACCTGTACTCGTACTTACAACAACTGTAGCTCCAATCAAAGCGGCTAATTCTTTGAAAAAATGTCGAGCTCCTGTACTTTGTGACATAGTGTACCCTCCAGATATTCTGGTTTTGAGTAGTGATTATCCATCCGTTTTTATAAATTGCAAGGAGGAATCGTGGACTTCAAATAACAAGTGCCCAATATAAAGGTATGCTCAAAACCTTCCGGTATCGGCTCTATCCCAATCAAACCCAACGAGTACGTATCCGGAAGACTATCGATGCCTGTCGCTTCGTCTACAACTGGGCGTTGGAAAGCAAGAAAACGGCTTATGAGAAGGGTAAAACAAACCTAACATGGTACGACCTGAATAACCGTTTACCAGCATTGAAACGTGATCACACATTTCTCCAAACTGCTTACTCCCAATCATTACAGCAAGCAGTCAAACGACTCCACCAAGCCTTCCAAAAATTCTTCAACAATATAACTAATGAAACAACACCATCAGGCTATCCGAAATTCAAACGGCGAAAAGCTACTCGACAATCTTTTGATGTACCCCAATTCTTCACCATCGACTTCGCTACTCGACGTATATGGCTCCCAAAAATTGGGGCAGTGAAAGCTGTCTTCCATCGATCATTCTCCGGGACGCCAAGAACATGTACTGTCGTGATGACCTGCTCGGGTAGGTATTTCATCTCGATTGTCGTCGACGATGGTAATCCTCCAGCTCCTAAGCCAAAAGTGACCGTGCAAAAATCTGTGGGATTAGATGTGGGTTTGAAGACATATGTCACCATTTCCACGGGAGAGAAGGTAGCAAATCCGCAGCCTCTCCAAAACAGCCTCCAACGGCTGAAATGTTTGCATCGACGTATTAGTAAAAAACGGCGAGGGAGTCGGAATCGAGAAAAAGCAAGGCAACGCCTAGCTCGCTGCTATGAAAAAATCTGTAACCAAAGATCAGACTTTCAACAGAAACTTTCGACAAGATTGATTCGCGAGAACCAAGCAATCATGGTAGAAAGTCTGAACATAAGTGGCATGTCGCGAAACCGGCGGCTGTCTCAAGCTATTACAGATGCAGCTTGGTCCACTTTTTTGACGATGATTCGGTATAAAGCGGAGTTGTATGGTGTGACTGTAGTTGAAGTGGGACGGTTTGAACCAACGTCGAAGCGTTGTCATAATTGCGGAGCTATCAATCGAAGTCTCACATTATCCGATCGAATGTGGACTTGTCCTACTTGTGGACGATTTCTAGACCGTGATATCAATGCCGCGAAAAATATTAAGCTGATGGGACTAATGTCCATCATATCACCGAGGGAACCTCGGGTAGAGCCTGTGGAGCTGTCAGCGATGGCTGAAGCGTCGAAGCAGGAAACCTCGTTTATCAAAACGGGGTAGTTCACATGTTGTTGACACCTATTATAGGGTGTTTCGTTTGGACTGGTGATGTATTTGGTTAAAGGTGCCGGCTCCCTCGAGAAGCGTGAAACTCCTCAAGCCCAAGTTTTCCAATATCTTGTAAACGTTGGTAAACAAATCCAAGTAAACTTTGAATTACCTTATAGCATCAGTTCACTTGAGAGTGGACAAAAGGTTATGGTTGCAATTACAACTACTAAGCCCAAAAAGGCACAAGCACTCCTTACTCTTCGAGGCGAAGTCTACGAAATTGAAAAAGTTAGTTCAGGTACTCGATATGTCATTTTCTTTTCAGGTCTACAAGGGAACATTACCTCAAAGCGAAGCATCCCCGGAATCAAGGTGAAGAAGCCGATTTATCTCTCAATATCAAATTAGGTTCTCCGATTGATTGTTTTCCTCAACATCTCGAATAGTTTCAGTGATGTGTCTCTATGACCAAGGTTATCGTTTGAGTGAATACTTGCGTTCGTGTGCACGATTTTTGTCGCCTTTAGGGCAGATAGTATTCCCCCAAAATCCTGGTTAAGAAATGCGCCCCTTTGAGAATTCAGAGCCACTCAAAGGGATGAATAGATGGAAAACCTATACTGCACTGAATGTTCAGGACATAGCATACTAACAAATGGTGAATACGTCTGCGCCGCGTGCGGATTGGTGTTAGCACGACAAGTCGTTAGTTCGCCCTACCAAATGTATGAAGAAGCTAGCAGTGCTTCATCGCATTCTAAGGCATACGTAGCATTGGGGAAACGACCTGTCATGGTAGGTGGGCTAGGGAGTTTCATCGACTATCAAGCTAGCCGCTACTTTCACGACCGAACAGGTAGACCGTTAGCCCCAGGAAG
>JAEOTD010000032.1 GCA_016839995.1 Candidatus Hermodarchaeota archaeon | reverse complement strand
GCACCTGTTTCAACCCAGCGTTCGACAATTGGGTGGTTGTGGTCCTTGAGATAGGTCTTCAGTTCATCGATATCCGTCACATCATTTTCCGTTGGAATAATGTCACGCAGGTTCTCTGGCATGAAATCATAGACCCGGTCCTTAATCGACTTCGGTAGCCAAACAATACGTTCCCATCCACCATCCACCGTTAAGAACTTTGGAGAGCGGAGATATTCAATGGCAAGTCCGTGGAAACCGGGAATCTGTCGACCACCAGCTGTGGAATCAGCCATTGTGGAGAACGGCAATCCGTTGACAGCAGATCCTTTATAGTCTCGGTGAACAACGCCCAGTCCATCGACTTCGGGGATGATGAAGGCAATGGCTTCAAAACACCCACAGCTGGTGTGGGGGTTGTCAAAGGCGCTATACAAGGCAACATCGGTGACCGCACCAAGTGTCTTTTCCTTATAGGCTTGGTTCACACCGGCGTACACACCCTTTTCCGAGTCAATGGTCTCGCCTTTTTCTATGGCAAAGAGGGGACCTTTTGGATCAACACGGGCAGCAGCTCGTCCGTCAAACCAACTGATTGCCCCACAATTTGCATACCGTTGTGCAGTGATTACGCACATGTGTGTGGGCGAAAAAGATTGACAAAGAGTACACCCATAGAAGACATCGACCTCATCGTCTTTGAGACCTCGGGTGCGTTCATCACGAGCATTGTAGGTGGCAATCGCTGTATCATAGATTTCGTCCATCTTCGAGGCATCCGTGTAAAAGGTGACTTGGATTTTCTCGATGATGGGGAGTTCTGACTTGTACAGACGTTGGTAGACTTCTCCAAGGATTTTGAAACTATTGAAGCCTTTCTGGAAGGCTTTCTTACCAATGCGAATCCACACGTCATAACGTTGGTTAAGGTGCATTGTGCCTTCCACGAAGTTTGTGTACTCGTGAACGTGGCGTTCAATAACTCCTTCTAGGTCTTGTTCGACTTCTTTACCCGCGACCTCAATGAGAATGCCGAAGGGGTGGCTTGCGCCTTCTTCGAGATCTTTGAGGTCTGGACCAATGATTTCGATTTTTCCGTCTTCGATTTCATTCGCTTTTTTGGTAAGGACCAACTCGAATTTCTTTTCGATTTTGGGTCCACCAAGTTCAACTTGCATATCGGCTCTACGTATGCGTTCACCTTCGTGAACGACACCGACTTCTACAGGTAAGTCTTCAAATGACATTTACTTGGCACCTCCTACGGTGGTGAGGATTTCTTTCAGTGCGTCATTCCAATTTTGTTTCTTAAGATTTGGAAAGCTCCATGTTGCGTGAGGTTGGTAGTAGCGACCGATGGTCACGGTCTTAATATGTTGAGAGAAGTTAATGAGCGCAGACAACATGAGCCATTCCATGTAGTATGGGTAGCCATAGGTAATGACGAGGTCATGGGGTCCTTTCTTGGGAGCGACCATCCAGTCATGATCTTGGAGTCGCCCGGTGATTTCCATGGCTCCATACGAATAGGCATTGTCGAAGCCTTTTTCCTTGAAGGCTTTGATGGTGTTAGCTGTGGCTACGATGGGGATATTACCTGCGGTAGAAAGCTCGATGCAATAGTCAATCATGGGCTTTTTCCGTGTCTTCTCTGTGAGGGCTTGAGCACCGATGACCATGAGTGGGTGTTTCGCCTTCTTTAGGAGCGCTCCCACAACAGCGGTCTTTTTGATGCTCTGAGCTTTTGTTGGGCCACAGACTTCGGCACTTTGCCAGGGTTCGGCTCGCATCATTATTACTCGCCACCTCCGTTGCCACCGTAGACTAAGCGTCTTACAAGTGTTGGGTCTGGAATGGGTTTCTCTTTCCATTTATTCTCCTTCATCTGAGCATGGATTTTGTCCTTGAGAGTGATAGGGATATCAGTTTCACGTCGAATGTAGCTGTGCACATCCTCAGGGAAGTAGCCGTTGTAGGTCTCATGTAAGTCGATGTAATGGCTCAGTTTTATTGCGCGACCCTTCGCGGTATCGTTAGGTCGAATAGCAAGCTTTGCGGTCAAGACCATGAGTTCTTCAAAGTTTTCGACAGCATAGAACAGATGTTCAGGTCCCGCAGCGACTTGGACACGTTTACCGGTTCGGGCATCCCAGACCATCCAGTCCTCGGCTTTATCCGCACGCCCTAAGAGCATTCGCCGGTATTTCGTTCCGTGAGGACCAACGATGACTGGCACACCGAGTCGCCAGAAGCCTGCAGCGATTGAAGCGGCTTTCTGTGACATAGCTCCCCACGAAATTCCCACTGCACCTACACGATTGTGGATGTAGTCGGCGATTTCTTCGTAGTTACCTCGAAGATTGCGTTTCGCAAAGATACTGGCAATTTTTATTGCTGCCCCTGCAATGTGTGAGTTGGAAACACAGGATCCGACGTTAAGGACACTTCCTGCATCGAAGGTGCCTGGTCGTCGTTCATAGATGGATTTTCCTTCTTCATCTTTTATGGTGCCTACTGTCATTGCAGCACATCCTGAGAAGACCACGATGAATCGGCGTTTAGCGAATTCTTCAGCATGATCGTGTATGGCACGTCCGCCATCAGGGTAGTTGGCACATCCCACATGCGCGATGACACCAGGGATTTCGCCGAATACGATGGGTTGTCCCACAGTTCGAATTTCAGTGTCTTTGATAGCACCACGACCAGAACGGACCATAAATGATTCTTGTTTCCATCGTCCTTCAGCGGCTTTGACCATCCAGCTGTGTAGCTCATAATCATTGGGGCACGCGGATTCACATCGGGCACAACCAATGCATTCGTCATAGACATCAGCGAGAGGTCCCAAGTTGCCTTCTTGTGCAGCTAATACAGCATCCATCACGGGTTGGTCATTTGGACAGGCTCGGATACACTCGGAGCATTGCCGGCAGGCTTGAGCTAGTTCCTGTATTTTTGCCTTACTAGGTAAGGAGCCTTTCTTCTTCCGCTTAGGATGCATTTTGATTGCAGTTTTGACGACGACTTCACCGATTTTCGCATGGTCCGTAAGATAGACTCCAGGAGTCTTTCCAGACACAAGGTCTTTCACGATTTCATCGGTGTCATCATCAGTACGGTCAGGCAAACCCATAGCGGACTTATCACAAGTTGCAATGACTGGCGAATTCACTTTCTTAGCATGGTCAAGGATGTCAGTTCGGATGCACTGTTCATCTACAACGATGACATCGGCAAATCCAGCTCGTACAAATCGAAGCTGCCAGGAGATTGGACCGACTATCTTAGCTTTCGCGTCGTAGCGGGTGATATCAAATGCTGTACAACAAATGCCTGCAATGTCGATGTTTTCAGTAACCCCTGTCTCAGAGGCATAATCCATGATGTATGTGGCAGGAACAACGTTATGACCAATAGCTAGAATCATAGCCTTTTTCGGATCCATGCTTGCAATTCCCGCTTCAACAAGGGGGGCTTCTGGATCTGATTGTGGAAAACCAAGGGTGGAAATTTGAGCTAAGTCTGCGATTTCCATACCTACTTGGTCAATCATTCCCACATGGAAGGCTTTGGATTCAAAGTCTATCCAGCTGCCTTCTTGACCAGTGTGAACCGCTGACAGCGTGTGTGTGAGCTGGGTTTCACAATAATCTAAAATCGCAGAAGCATCCTCAAGCGTTCGAGGTCGAATACCAGTTACCAATCGAGCGACGGGTGCTTCGATTTCCACGCCCTCACCTTGGGTGAGTTCAAAGCGTGGACCAAATTCGTGAATCATATGGTCTACCATATGTCGAGAGTGCGCAAGGTGTGCGGCACACCCGATGTTCGCGGCAGCCAGTACAATTCGTGCTGACTGTCCTTCAATATCGAGCCCACAAGCTCCCCGCTTGCCACTTGTCAAGTCACACTTTCCAAAAGTACACAAACAGCAGAGTTGGCATGCTGGCATGTACGCGGGCCGGTACCGAGTGAGGAGCTTGTGGTCCCAGCTGCGAAGTGTGGTGACGTCAGGCATTGGGGTGGGTCCCATAGGTTCGTCCCAATCATCATCTACGACTTTGCCAATAGTGACTTCGACGTTCCGGAAGGACCCAAATCCGGTGTCGAGTTTATCGGCTTTCAGTCGTGCTCGTTTTTGTTCTGTCAATGCAAATTCAACCTTCATTCTGCGCGCATTAAGAAGGTGAGGTAGTGTCCCAATAGTAGCAGTATGTCCTTTAAGTTTTGATGCTTCTGCAAGGTTTCAGAATAACACTGTTAATCCCACACCTAATCCTGTCCTTTTCTGTAACTCTTTAATAGCAGCACAAAGATGTGTGTAATTATTGGTGGGGTTCATGAGGCTCCGAGTAGTGTTGCTGTTATGTTTGAGTATGGGGCTGTTGATGTTTCAACTACATCACCCAGTGTTGAGTTTGCCAACAGAGGGCAGCCACTATAACTACCAAATTAGTAATCGCAGGACAATTCAGGAAAACTTTGGAGAAATTCATGTCTTTGATCAAATCAGTAGTTGCCAGGTTACAATACTCCAGGAAATTCTTATTGGAAATCGATATCTTATGAGATTCGTCGGTTATAGTAATCGGTATCCTTACGATTTTGTTACAAGAGATTCTTTAGTCGATATTTCCATAAATCTGCTATCCTTTAACTTGGATGCTCAAGATTGGGATGAAAACAATCTGTCGTCATACACCCGTATTGATAACACTCCGGACCACTATTCGATTTATGATTGTGACGTTTTCTTAGTGACCCCTGGTTGGGCAGCCCATGAAATCACGTGGAATAACTCAGTTGAGCTAATTAGAGATCATCCGTGTGTTAATCATACAATGACCGCAGTTTACACTTCCGGAAGAGGGGAGTTTCAATATACAATTGTAGTGAATGTCGAAGGGTACGAAACAATTGCTGGAGAAAATCTACCTGTAAATGGAACGACAAAATTTGACTTCTATTGCTCATATGATGGAGATGGTGTGTTGCTTCAATATTCGGCTAGTTCCTCTAATCACTATTATGATGACTTGAATCAAATAACCTTTACATCAAGTGTAACCATAACACGAGCTGCTGCTGGACCATTCTTTGTTGAAGCTTATCCCTTTGTAATATACCAAATTCTTCTCGCTGTGATTACTTTGCTAGTGGGAATTGGGTGTGGTTTCTGGGTAGGGAAACGACAACGTCGAATGCAGACATAACTTCTCTCCTATCTTTCATTATTATGCCCTGTGGTGTCGCTTACTGTAGATAATGACAACCACGAGGATAATCACTCCACAGACGCCAATCACGATGAGTAGCTGGATTTCGAGAGGTATAAGATCAAACGGTGGTCACTCAAGGGGGATTTTCTTGCCATTGATATACGCTTCTGTGACTTGACTGTAGAATTCAAAGGGGTGCCCAGACCACACGACGAAGTCAGCATCTTTCCCGGGTTCAAATGACCCAATTCGATCTTGGAGATTCAAGATTTCAGCTGCGTTAATGGTAACACATTTGAGTGCATCTTCACGGCTCATACCTTCCTTTATGACATGCATTGGAAGCAATGGAAAATAGAGTGCAGGAGTGAGCGAATCAGTTTGTAATGCGACTTTCACGCCGGCATCATTGAGGATGACTGCCGTTTTGAATCCTTTTTCCTTCACTTCAGGCTTTCCTGACCATATCATGGTTGGCCCGATCACAGCGGGATATTGTTTCTTAGCGAGGAATTTGGTGATTTTGTGACCTTCTGTACAATGGATGAGAATTAACCGGAGATTGAACTCTTCAGCGATGCGGATGATGGTTGCGATGTCATCGGCTCGGTGGCAGTGAGCATGGAGGGGAATTTCGCGTTTTAGAACCATGGCAATGGTTTCAAATCCTAGGTCTCTTTTGGGTGGCTTGGGTATGGCTTCTCCTTTCTCTTTAGCTTCTTTGGCCTTTGCTCCAAAGGCCTTCCACTCATCTAGATAGTTCTGCCCCTCTGTGAAAGTTTTTCGCAGTAGTGCAGCAACTCCCATGCGGGTCATGGGCATACGCTTGTTTTCATGACCATGAACGCGTTTGGGGTTCTCCCCTAAGGCGACTTTCAATCCGGATGGTGACAGGATGATCATGTCTTCGACGGTGGTTTCCGATAGAGGTTTGAAGACGAAGGCCTCGCCAGAGATGACATTTCCTGAGCCTGGACCCGTATTCACTGTTGTAACACCTCCTTTGAGGAGTTCCTTGAGGGAGCCTTCAAAGGGGTAGAATCCATCTTTACCTCGCATCTCGGGTGTAACAGGTGTGGTCATTTCGTTTCCGTCTTGTCCCATGGGTCCTATTGTTCCATCAAAGAGCCCATGATGTGCGTGGGCTTCAACAAATCCTGGAACCACATATTGACCTTCTACGTCGATAGTTTTGGTTTTGCTTGGAATCGGAATAGATTTTCCAACTTTGACAATTTTTCCACGATCAAACAGTAAGGTCCCCTTTTCAATTAGCCCCTTCACGGGGCACCAAATCGTTGCGTTAGTTATGGCTCGCATATGTCTCACCAACCTTATTCTTAACCTCAAGTGTTACGAAAAGTTTTGGGTTAGAATAGAATCAATTAATCTTTGGACCTTCTGAGCTTTGGGAAGACGGCTCCCGTCCGTTTCTGATATTCTCGGTAGGCGTCGCCAAACCGTTCTATCAAATCTTTTTCTTCAAAATACATCACAATTGGGCTTACGATGAGAATCATGGCTGTGGACCAAATGACAAGGAATAAGGAGTTGAGAAATAAAGCGATGATGATAAACCAGGGCATTTCCCCAACGGCTTGTGGGTGTCGAATGTAATTGTAAATACCTCCATACATCTTGGTTGTTTTAGAGGGCTCAACGGTTTCGCTTCCAGCATCCAGAACTCCTTTGATCATGATTGGTGTGAAAAGACAGGCGAGGATAACACCGATGAAAATGCTGATAAGCCAGTTATAGTTCACTGGCCAGTTCAGTGCCGGAATGGGAAACCAAAGCCAAAAGATCATACTAATGACAATGAATCCCATGAAGATGCTTGCGATGATTCGATCACGTTTTGCCGTCTTCCAAGCAGATTCACCAAATTTCTTGGATCGTGTCGCTGGTTGGAGACTACGGATGTAAAACCACCAGCACAAAAATGTAACAACATTTAGCATTAGGAAGTTAATCCAAGCAATTGTTGACATTGATTTTATGATTGAGAAGCTTTGGTATTTAAACGTCTTCGGAGTTCGGGAATCATATCTTTAATGGATTGAATTGCAGGTGAATTTGGTGCAAAATCGATGGGTGCTTGACCCTTGAGGTTGGCATGACGAATAGCCTTGTCGAAGGGAATGGTGGTGAGCAACGGGACATCCATTTCCTTGAGGGATCGCTCTATAGCTTCCTGGTCGTTCTCATCCATCACCTTGTTCCCCACAGCAAAGAGGGTATCAACACCGATATCATGGGCTAGCTTCTTGATTCGTCTAACTGTGTTAATGGATGTTTGCCCTGGTTCCACGACTATGATTAGTGCATCCATACCTCGTGAGGTTCCACGTCCAAGGTTTTCGATTCCAGCTTCAAGATCCATTACGAACGCTTCATCACCACCGACGATGAGATGACGAATGAGGGCTTTCAGAAGGGCACCTGCTGGACACATGCACCCCGCGCCCCCGATTGTCACGGTACCGGCGATAAGAAGAGTAGTATTATCAGGGCCTGGGACTCCATATTTTTCTGCGAGGTCAGAAACGCGGGGATTGAGTTTGAACATACCACCATAGGTTTTCTTGTCCATCCCAGTTCTTTCTTCGACTAGTTCATCATTTTCAGTAAGGGGTACGATTTTTTCAGCAACTTCAGGCGGGATACCCAAGGTGGTTGCAAGAGTTGGAGTGGGATCTGCGTCAACAGCAAGGACCTGAATTTTTTCTTGCCCAAGAAATCTAGCTAGGGTTCCTGCAACGAGGGTTTTTCCTACTCCGCCTTTACCAGCGACTGCAACTTTCACGGTGGACACCCGATGAGGTAGTAATTTCTTGAGTGCTTAAAGGCTTATCATTTGCCAAATAATCAGGAAGAGATGACACCGTTGATAAGTTGGCTGAGAAGTTTTTCTTCAGTAGGGACTCCTTTCGGTGCTTTAGCAAAAGGTTGTAATTGAACTGGTGTTCCATCCATCCGGTAAACAGTACCCGTTGTTTCCATTCCTGTCAAGGCCACAGGAAAAACAACAGTTGCTTTATCAGTTGTAAGGGTTGGGTGAGTGGATAAAGCAATTGATGGAAGTGAAGAGAGTGCTTTAGCTAGCGGACCTGGTAGGAAACTCAAGGCATCCCAACCGGCAATGAGTACAGAGTCAAACTCAGAGTCGGTGATGCTGGTTTGGATAGATTCTACAGCTTTTACTCCTTTTGAAATAAAATCAACTGAGAAAGGAAGCTTGGTTGTTGCCACGCTGGTTTTCACAGATCCAATGGTATTACAATAAGCAACCATTGGTAAGGTCCAGCACCGATGGTTCCCTCGATTGAGAAGTTTACTCAACTTAGCTAGAAAAGGCAAAGTTTGTGCTGCATGGGTTGAATGCACTAAACCGTTTCCATAAAATAAGGCAACGTTATCGGCATCTCGGAGTTGTTTGGCAAAGCTAAGGAACTCAATGGTTGGCACTCCTCCAACCTTCTCAGGTAAATGGTCTTGAGTTCCCTCAAGTTCAGCGATTAAGGCTTGGAGGAATTCAACATCACCCGAATTGGGAGCGAGAATGAGCTGATGGTTTGCTAATCGCATAGACTCGGTTTCTCGAATATCGATCACTGATACTACACGACTTTCGCGACCTTCAGGAATGTCTTTCCCCTTGGGAAATACTGTGAAACGGCTAGCATGGCGGTGGTGGCTTTCAGCAGGATTGACACCCCAGTAGACGATGTGGTCAGCTGAGTCTCGAACATCATCGAGATTTACTTGTCCTGTTTCGCCACCATGGAGCTTGGCATCAAAGAGGGCTCCATATTCGAAGCTTGCTGTGCTATCGAAGACACCCTTCGTTACTTGGGCGAGTTTCAATCCGAGTTGAATCGCTTCGGTGGTGCTATTCGACCAGCCAAAGATGAGTGGCTTCTGACTTTCTCGTAAGAGTCTAGCGGATTTCTGTATTGCCGAGGAAATGGTAACGGGTTTTTGTTTTCCAGAATTAGATTTCAGTAAGGGTTGGGTTAATCGGGTTTTACTGAAAATGGAATTGCAGTATTCATGACCAAGTTTGCAAAGTCCCAACGATTGCAAGGTTGCTTTTTTTGTTGTGACTGCCACGTCATCGCAGACCACAGAACAACCACAACATACTGTATCTTGCACTTTGCATTCCCTTCAACTAGTGATGAAAGAGTTACCAAATTTTGATAGCGTTTACATAACAGCCCTGTTCACAAACCCTACAGTTCATCCGCTCAGGGGGGAATCGTCGGCATTTCTCAAGGTTGATGATTTTAACGATGCCATCTTCTACACGAAAGACGGTTTCTGTGGTTCGAGCTGCTTTTCCGAAGGCTGTATCGGGTTCTGCAGAAGCATCCACGGGACACACAACGACGCAGTTGCCACATCCGGTGCATTTGGTTTCATCGAGTTTGATACCCGTTTCTTCGGTGTCAAGCAGAGGTAATATCAGGTTCTGGAGTTGGGTCAACTGGTCTTTGTATTGCTCTTCTTCGAAAAGCGGAGTGCACTCTTTGAGTTCGACTTCACGAAGCGCTAGGCGCGTGGCAAAGGCCATGCAGGTCATTCCACATTTCTTGCAATTAGTTTGAGGAAGGAGTTTGTATAATTGCATGGGATTGACTTTTTTGTCTGCCATTTGCTCACGACACAGCCTATGCGTATTGTTCTCGGATTTCTCCCTTTATCTCTTCGGTAGCAACTATGAGGTTTGTTTCACCAATCGCCTCAAATATTAAATCCTAAGATAGTAACGTAAAAAGTGTTAAAGGAGATATCGCTGCCAGAACACATGGCGAAGTTAATCGGTGACTGCAGTGGCAAAATCCTCAAAGACAAAAAGAAAGAAATCCAAGCCTAAGCCAACTCGCCGTAAAACTTCTACAAAATCTTCCCCCCAAACGGCTCTATTTGTTTGTCATTGTGGATCGAATATTGCTAGTGTCGTGAACGTAGATAGTATTATTCAACACTACAAAAAGCAGCCCAATCTCGTTGTAGTTGATGATGCACATTTCTGTGTCGAACAAGGGTTGAATCTCATCCGTGACACGATTCGAAAAGAAAAGGTTAGTCATGTTGTGGTAGCTGCATGTTCCCCACGATTACATGGTGACCTGATGAGCCAAACCGTCGAAGAAGCCGGATTAAACCGTGGGCATCTGGCAATTGCGAATATCCGTGAGCAGTGCAGTTGGGTTCATTGGGATAATCCAGAAGCCGCTACAGCAAAGGCTCGCTTAATGATTGATGCCGCTATAAAAATGGCTCAACATGGTCTTCCCATCACCTCTGTAAGTGTTCCAATTACAAAGCGCGTACTTGTCCTGGGTGGAGGACCTGCAGGAGTTACCTCGGCACTGCAACTGGCCAATTCTGGTTATGAGGTTATTCTTGTTGAGAAGAATGGTTTCCTTGGTGGACACATGGCCAAGTGGGACAAACTCTTCCCAAGCCTCGATTGCAGCCTGTGCATCCTTGGACCACTCATGACGCAAGTGGACATCCACCCCAAAATCAAAGTGCTAACCCTCAGTGAACTCACCGACGTTCGAGGAACACCAGGTGCGTATCAGGTTTCAATTCACCAAGAACCACGATATGTGGACTTGGAAACCTGTAATGGATGTAACAAGTGTCTCGAGATCTGTCCCATCGAAGAGCCTAATGAGTACAATTATGGATTAGGTACTCAACGGGCAATTATTCGACCGTATCCAAGTTCTGTACCCCTAGCGCCTTATATTGACATGGATGCTTGCGTGGGATGCCAATCCTGCGTCGGTGTCTGTGAAAAAGAATCCATCCGCTTTGAAGACACTGAATGTGACCATACCTTTAAAGTTGGAGCCATCATCGTGGCAACAGGATTTGAGCCCTATAATCCCCAAGACCTTCGTGAGTATGGATATGAACGATACCCCGATGTAATTACTGCTCCCGAACTGGAACGATTATTGGATCCCGCTGGCCCTTCAGGTGGGGTTATCGTCCAACCGTCCACAGGCGAACAACCAAAACGCGTGGCTTTCGTCCAATGTGTGGGAAGCCGAGATATTCGCATTGATCGCCCCTATTGTGGCCGCATATGCTGCACATATGCTGTCAAAGAAGCAATTCAGCTTCGACTAGCTCAACCCAATACAGAAGTTTTCATTTTCTACACTGATATGCGCACCTTCGGGAAGGGTTTCGAAGAGATGTATGAGAGGGCAGCCCGCGAGCATGGAATAACCTTCATTCGGGGGCGAGTCGCAGAAATTGAAGAACATCCACAAACCAAGAAACTGATCATTCGCGCAGAAGACACCGAACTCTGTGAGCCCATTGAATTCCCCGCTGACCTAATTGTGTTAAGCGTCGGCGTTGATCCTGCTCCCACCAACCCCAAGATGGCCACCATCCTCAACGTACCGTTAGATGAAAACAACTTCTTTTTGGAAAAACATCCGAAGCTTAATCCAACTGGAACCTATTCTGCCGGCATCTTCTTGGCAGGGACTGCTCAGG
>JAEOTD010000031.1 GCA_016839995.1 Candidatus Hermodarchaeota archaeon | reverse complement strand
GCAAGGAGTGTAGCATAGACTCCATTTCGCACCGGTCGCTCCAAGTTAAGGAGACATAAGGTCACCAGCATTAGGGGAAGTGACATGAAGGTGATGACATCTACAAATACGAAGAAAGGAGTTATCCAGATAATCTTGGAGATGATGGTGTGATCATTTTGCCATAATCGGTAATAGGTCACAAAATCGTAGAACCAATGCAAAAGGAAAAATCCAGGCATGAAATCCATTGTACCAATACTTGGGGGACCTGGCCACAGCAAGGACGGTAGATGGAACAGAATAGCAAATGGGGGATAATTGAAGTAATCTTGAGTGAAAGGTCCAGCGAAAGTGTTAAGGAGATAATTTTGACCATAGGGGTTTATCCCTTGCAAGAGGTTCGCCATTCCCTCAAACACCAGCTCGTTCATGTCGGTGATATCGCCAGCGATATCTAGGAACATGAGAAATCCAATCAGGGTTGCAACACGGATAATGATACCTGCCCAAAATCCTGAATCTTGAAAAAGTTGAGGTAGGTCGTTGACGTTGAGTGCTTTGCAAAAGCGTTTCCAGATAGAAATCTCAGATTCTGGTTGCGTCTGTTCCTCAATCAAGGATGGCACCCATTGTCAAGTTGAGAAGCCCTGGTGTGTAAGGTTTGTGGCATCTTTGCCCACATAAGCCTTATGCCAACTAAAAAGATACTGAGATGCGTGAGACACAAGATTAGAGATAACGGCGAAACATTTTGCCCCATTCAGTTTTCATGATGCGATCAATGTGTTTCTTGCCCCGTGTTTTGAGCCATATGTCTCGGAGATAATGGCTGATTTTGACATTGACGTTGAAGAAGGCGGATCGCATCATAAAGGGTTCAAGGATGCTGCTGCGGAAGAGGCGGTCAAATCGAATCACTGGGTCAAGTTTTGTCTTGTACTCGAAGCAGACTCCATCGACTTCATCACCGACGATTTCCTTTGTACATAGATCGCCGTTTCCGAGTCCTTGTTCATGGGCCAATCGTACGTGTCCAATTTCCATGGGGTCATAACCAATCATTTGGGCACAGAGAGCATCAAGGGCAACCAGGTCTCCGCTAGCAGCGATGTAGTTTTGGACATAGGGATGTCCAGTGCGTGGACCTGCACCATCCATGGCAATGGTGCTATCTGCAAAAGCGAAGAGGGGACCGCAGAACTCTTGTTGGATGCGAAGCAAGTCAACAAGGATTTCGTGGATTTTAAGATGATAGTGATGGCGTACGGTCCGAAGGAACCCGAACGCGTTCTTCATGGAACAGGTAATAGTGCTATGTCCATGGCATTTGAAAGTCGGAAGGTGGATGATTTGGGCATCGATAATCGGTTTGGGCATCAACATATCTTCTTGTCCAAAGACCATGGGCTGAGAAGGGTTCACTTCCACCCATTCTTCATCTATGAGAATTGTCCAAGGAACATCATGCTTTTCGAGAAGGGGAACATACCGATTCTTGTACATCCCTGTTCGGGCATCAGTGACGACTGTCATGTTTTCTAAAGCGAGGACGTCTGAAAAGTTACGTTTGGATAATTCCCGAAGGGTGGCATCAAGTTGGTAGGGTTGGGTCGAACATGAAGGAAAGTACTCTTGCCATGAAATGTTGAGCTTCAAAACGGTGCGGACCTTTGGATCAAATAACTGGTCCAACTTCGCTAGCCTAAAGAGACGGGCAACGTCGTCGAAATAGGTTTCCGGTGTGGTTTTGACAACGGCAAGAGGAAGTTTACTCGGATCTGTCTTCTTCATGTTAGTCACCTATAATGCCCAGTCAAGCACTGGGGGAGCTGTATCAGCTTTAACTTTTCGGTCTATCCATCTTCTTTGTCTTCTAACACTGTAACCTCTTCGACGTCTTGAAGCTCACGATACCCACGACCCATCGTAGAGATGGAAGGTGCCCCAAGAATGGTTAAACTGATGATATAGACCAAGGCATCTATGAGGGCAATGCTGGCAGCTGCGGCAATGCCCCAACCTTGTAGTGCAAGGGTGATTGCAGCGGTTTGAGTGATGAATATACTAATTCCCGCTGGAAGGAGAATGGCCAAAAGATGTCCGGTCATATAGCTGATTCCTAAGATGAACATAGATTGTTGCAGGGTAACAAGTTGACCGAATATCTGAGCAATGAAGACTAGCTTCGCCGTTTCTAGCATCCAAATAGGAACACTAAGTAGAAATGCCCAGCCTGAGTTTCGACTTCCGATATCTGTACGAAGGTCGATAGCAAAGTTTTCCACAAAGGAAGGTACTTCATCTTTCAGTCGTTCAGATGGTTTAAACAAACGACCAGCAATCCTCGACATCAACCCGACGAACCGATCATTCCGAATTAGAATGAAAAATATGACAAAGGCAACTGCAACGACTATTCCGGAAACTAGGTAACCTAATACTTGACCTGTAAGAGTTCCGAAGATAAGAAACCCAGATACAATGACGATTAGTATCAAAGCTGCAAAGTCGAGTACTCGAGCCCACACTATTGAGGCAAGTCCTGCCGTGAATCGGGTACCTTGTTTTTCTCGAAGCCAATACGGGGTAGCAAGGTCTCCTGCACGTAAAGGAGCGACATAAGTAAGGAATATTCCCCCAACGAGCATGGGAAATTGATTTGCGGGATTTCCTTTTGTTTTAAAAGGTCGTAGAAGAACCCACCAACGGACTGCTCGTAGAATATATGCAAGCCCAAAGAGGGCAAATGCTGGAAGAATCCATACTATTACATTGGTGGGATTGGTGAGTATCGCAACGATCGCAAATATTCCACCAATGGGTAAGAGGGCAATATGAAGCCAGATAATAATGAGAATCAGGCTAACAATCCCAATGATATAGTAGGTTCGGGCTCGCATCACAATCAACTCTATCGATGGGTGAGTGCACCTCCTCAGGGCTTTAGCCTAAAAATGCTATGGGTTACAAGAAATTCCTCACCATACTAGTTGTCATCTGCTTTTTCTATGCAGGTAAGCTTTTTTAACTGAACAACACGTTGGCACTCCTGTATGCCTCCCAAATACGCCGTAATTCCCGCTGCTGGAGAAGGAAAACGCATTCGTCCCTATTCAGAAAAAGTTCCCAAACCAATGATCCAAGTCTTCGGTCAACCCATTCTATCTCACGTCATTGACCGCTGTAAAGATGCAGGGATAACCAATATCATTATTGTCATCAACCCCAAATCCGACGCCGTCAAAAATTACTTCCACGATGGCAGTGAGCTAGGAGTGTCTATCGAGTATGTCGTACAACCTAAGCCTGAGGGAATAGGACACGCCGTGGGACTTACCGAAGGTAATGTCGAAACTCCTTTTGCTGTATACCTTGGGGATGAATTGTATCTTGATTCCGATCATAGGGGCTTCATCCAATCCTTCGAGGAAACAGGATGTGCAGCTTCAATCGGCATTATGCGAGTGGATAATGAGGATCTTATCCGCAAGAATTACTCGGTTGAAATTCATCCCGAAACCCAAATCATCCAACACCTCGTCGAAAAACCAATTGAACTGACGAATGATATTCTGGGATGTGGTTCCTACATCTTCGACGAAACCGTCTTTGAAGCCATCAAACGTACACCCCCCTCAAAGAAAAACGAAATTGAAATAACAGATACTCTCAACACAATTCGAGCGTTAGGACATGACGTGTATGGGTATTTCCTCGGAGGTCAGTATCTGAACGTAACCTACACTGAGGATATCGCTGAAGCTGAAAAGTTGCTCAGCCAAGATAAAGACCTCATCCTATAGATTCAGAATCACTTTGATCATATGGAGACCATTACGGAAGGCTTTCATTTTTGAGGTGGTAATTTTCGCCTCACCCACCCGTGTCAAATAGTAGACTGGAATTTCTTTGATTTTACCTCCACGTTCCAGAACCTTGACAATCATTTGTGGGGAGAAAGATGCGCCTTCAGCGTCCAATTCGGGAAGAATTGCTTCGAGCATTTCACGTCGAATCACCCGAAGAGTGCACCCGACATCTGTTAGTGGAGGATAGCCATGGAGTAAACCCAACAACTTCGCAACGGCCATGTTTCCCACTACAAGAAAAAGTCCCATATTTGCACCCTCTTCTAAGTAAGGGGTTGCAGTGCGTGTGCCAACAACGAAGTGCCGATTTCGAACCTCTTTGAGGAGTCGCGGAACATCTACACCCCGAAAGGTTTGATCAGCTTCAGTTATGATGATGAGATCATATCCACGGTTCAAGGCCTCGCGTAAGCCGCGCCGAATGGCTGCTCCATATCCTTGGATGGGTTCAGGGATAACGGTAGCACCTGCTGCCGTGGCAATTTTGGCGGTATTGTCGGTGGAGTTGTTATCAATGACGATTACGTCGTCCACCTCTGAGGTCTTGAAATCTTTGATGGTGGCAGCGATAGGTTCCTCTTCATTCCATGCAGGAATGACGACACAGACTCGCTTGCCAGCAAACATCACAGCTCACCAGAAACTCAGCTATACAGATTATGCCGTTCCTTAGATGGGCTTCCTATAAAAAATGCAATCTTCAAACAAAGCCTGCTGCGGTTTATCTCAAAGAATAGGCAGGTTTGAGTCGACCTTCATCTGTCGCCTGTAGCATTTTCTTCGCGAGGAATTCAAAGAGCTCAGTAACATTTTCGCCGGTTCGAGCTGAAACGGGCATGTAGGCGCGGATGCCATTGATTTCACAGAATCGTCGGATTTCCTCATCAGAGGGTCCACCTTCCAAATCAGCTTTTGCTCCAACCAAGACAATGGGAATGCCATTTGTACTTCCTCGAATGACATCCATCCAAAATTCTAATTGGAGAAAGGTTGAGAATCGGCTTAAATCAAAAACTACGATTGCTCCATGTGCTCCTAGACAGAAGATAGGCATTAGTTCTCGGAATCGTTCTTCGCCACCAAAATCCCAGATTGAGAGGCCAACTTTCTGATTGTTGAGCTCCATTTCCTGATAGGCAAACTCTGATCCGACGGTCATGACGGGGGTTGTGCTATCTTCAAAGAGGTAGCGATGGATAATGCTGGTCTTCCCCACTCCTCCTTCGCCAGCCACTATGAGTTTAAAAATCGGTGTCTGAGGCTTTTCGACAGGTGTTTGGACTACCGCTTCGGTTTTGCCATTGGTATACTGATGAGTAGCCAGTGTTTACACCACGTTGGGAGCCAATCGCGGCAAAACCACTCCATGAGCGGTTGCCACACCTTTCAGGTTCTCTTGAGGAGAGCCGATTTTTATACTCTCCCAGTTCTTCGACCCATCAACGATATTTGTTGGATTTTTCGCAACCACTTAAGATAGAAGAACACTGATTAGAAGTAAAACCAGAATCCCGAGTGGAGACTCATTGTGACAAATACCCTTGCCCTATTCTATGATGAACGGTTTATGAAATACGATTTTGGCTCCTACCATCCATTACACCAGGACCGTATTCTCCTTCATTATGAACTTTGTAAATCACTGGGCTTATTGTCAAGGAAAGATGTTAGTGAGCCAAGCTTTGAGCTAGCCACTGAGGAACATCTACGATATGCTCATACCCAGGACTATATCGATCAAATTCGTACCCTAAGTCAACAAGAAGGGTATTCACCTTTGGACCGAGGGGACACGAGGGCTTTTCCGGGAGCCTACGATGTTTCCCGGGTCATGGTGGGAGCTAGTCTGGCTGCAGTGGATGCAGTGATGCAACGACACTCAGATCATTCCTGGAACCCTGGTGGTGGAATGCATCACGCTCATGCGGATCGAGCATCTGGTTTTTGTATCTTCAACGATGCCGCAATAGCCTGTCATCATCTAAAAAGAAGATACAAGCTGAAACGTATCCTTTACCTCGATATCGATGTCCATCACGGAGATGGCGTCGAAGAGCAATTCTATTCTGATCCAGAAGTATTCACCCTTTCAATCCATCAAACGGGACGAACTCTTTTTCCTCAAACTGGTTACTCCCATGAGATAGGTGACGGTGAAGGTCGTGGATACACGGCTAATCTTCCCCTACCTCCCTACACTCAAGACGACCAATATCTTGCTGCTTTTGAAGCAATTGTACCCCCTCTTATTAAGTCCTATAAACCGGAAGCCATTATAATGCAATCTGGTGTAGACACCCATTTCCAAGACGAAATTGCACATCTGATACTGACCACCCATGCATTCACCCAGATTGGACGCCGGATGCATGAACTAGCCCATGAGTATTCGAGCGGACGAGTAATTGCATTAGGGGGAGGCGGGTATTCATATTATTCCGTACCTCGATGCTGGACTATCATCCTTGCAGAAATTATTGGTGCAGAAATTCAAGACGAGATTCCATCGGGCTGGCAGCAACTGTTCAAAAAAATTACAGGATTAGAAGCACCCACTACACTTTACGACAAAGAAGCCCCTACTCTCTCTCCAACCGATAAAGCACGTATTGGACGCCTCGTTTCCGAAAGTGTATCACGCGTCCAAGATAATGTCTTTCCCATCCATGGTATAGACAAAATATAGCAAACAAGAAACAAAGATAGAAAGGGAAGACTACAAACAAAGAGAATAAGCTAGTGGATGCAAACAAGCAAACTAGACCTTCGACTGTTGCATTGAAAGAGTTTCGGTATTCTGTCCCCGACTAAGGGAAACATTACTGAACCCTTTATCGCATAATCGAAATCGCGCCCCAACCATCCGGAATCGGATGCCCCATCTCTACCAGCTGCGTTCGAATCTCCAGCTGTCGCATACTGATCCGCCCAGCACGCGCCAACTTCGTCCTGTACGCCCGATCCCGAGCGCCCGCTTCAATCTCCCCTTGAGAGTACTGTTTGTCTACCACGACAATCTCTTGCCGTAGTCGCGTGCGCTCTGTATCCAACTGGTCATGCTCTTGAACCAACAAATCCCCCTCCGACAAAGGTCCTGAAGGAACCGGAGGAACAGAGGATTCTGGATAAGGAGAAGAGATTGTTGAAGTCTTTGGTTTGCGTCTAAACCATGATTTGATTCGATCAATTAATCCCATCATTCAGTTCTCCATAGTGTGTGTTGTTGGATGAGTGGTAGAAAATCGAGTGTAGGTTCTTTCTCGCCTTAAGGAAAGGACCCCCTGTGAAAGACTCATTTAGAGCCTAAGAAAAACCAACTGCGAGGGCAGCCGGTTCCTCGATTTCCTTGTGTCTAGTGAACTTTTTCAACCGACTTTAAAAAGTGTTTGTACCACCACTACAGGTAGTCCTTCTGTAATGAGGAAATCATAGCATCCAAGAATTTGCTAACCTCTTGAACTTCATCTGCCTTTGCCTCAAATTGCTGTAATAGTTCGATGGCAGCCCGTTTGCGATCCAATTCATTGGGAATACTGAGAAGACGGTGAACCATCGACACCAATTGGTGAAGTTCGGGGTAACTACGTTGGATGACCCCTTCGATGGTCCGCGGTTGTCGCATACTCGGAACAACCCGTACAACCCGAATCCCTTGAGGAGTGATTTGCACCGAAACCCGTACAGTCTTGGCTAGCCGATAATATT
>JAEOTD010000030.1 GCA_016839995.1 Candidatus Hermodarchaeota archaeon | reverse complement strand
GGCTTTTACCGATTCCACACAAGCATTAACCTCTGGAGGTAAGGCAGGTCATGGCTGAAGAAGAACTTGCATTTGAACTTAATTTGTTACGAAAGCTTGTTGAAATCAATACTACAGTAACCAGCGATAGCCGAATGGGATACGCTGAGTGCTCAGAAATGATCCGGCTGACTGCTCAGCAACTGGGACTCGGTACCGAAGTCTTAGATGGACGTGATGTTACCATTGATGGTGAATCAAGACCTAATGTAATCGTTTCTTTAGAGGGCACTTCGGGTGTCAATCTACTCTTGGTCACTCATCTGGATGTGGTTCCTGCTGATGAATCGAAGTGGAAGACACCACCTTTTCGATTACGGGTGGTAAGTGATCGCGCCTTTGGGCGTGGAGCTGCTGATGATAAATCAAACATAGTCGCTGCAATGAGTGCCATGGGAGAATTAGCTAAAGGTGAGCCTGAGGTCAACATCAAATTACTTGTCACTGTCGATGAAGAAATTGGAGGTCGTGCGGGAATCGGCTATCTCTTTGATGATATCGGCATACGGGGTAACGCGGGGGTGGTCATTGATAGCGCACCCAACTACATTAGCATCGGTGCAAGCGGTGCTTTATGGGGTCGCTTCACTGTCAAAGGGGAAGGGGGCCATAGTGGTTATCCTGAACAAGCTGATAATGCAATTTATCGAGCAACTGGATTTGTAGAAAAAATCAAACATTACCATTCAAAAGTTTCAAAAATTCGCAGTAAACTAAGCGCCCCTCCTGAAGCTCCCCATTCAAAGGTTCACGGACGCTTCACTGTAACCATGATGCATGCAGGGGAAAAGGAAAACGTCATTCCCGGTGAATGTGAAGTACGGTTCGATCGGCGAATGATTCCTGAAGAAGATGCAAAACAAGCTGAAGCCGACCTACGTTCCCATATCACCAACTTAGCAAACAAGGAGAGCACCACAATTAGTGATTTTGAGATTCTCAATAACGTCGACGGTTATTTCACTGATGTGAAGCACCCCTTTGTCAATCACTTTTCTTCACTAGCGAAAGAAGTGGTTGGTCAGCCCCTACCCCTCGCTGCAGATCTGGGTGGTAATGATGGAGCGCATCTGGCACAAGCTGGAATTCCAGTTGTCTGTTTTGGAACAATTCGGCATGAAACCAATTATCATAACCACAATGAATTTGTCTATTTGAAAGACATTCAGGTTGTACGTGATGTTCTCATTGCCTTAGGTAAGAGTCCCGCAAGCCAGTTTAATTCTCCATAACACCCCCTATTACTCTTATACGACGAGTTATTTCCACTCGATATAACATTCACGTGAATCCGCGCCTTATTCAGGTAGCGACAGGTCCTCTAAATGATACCTGCAAGGGTCTCACGATATCCTTATGGCAATGGAGAGATGCTCTACGCTTAACACAAAGATTTAAGGTCTCCTCTCCCTTGTTCAAGCGGTTATCGGTTTTAGTCGGCACTGAATCCAAAGCGGGGTAATATCAGATGGGAAAACCCACACAGACTGCTAAACCTGCAACAACCAAACAATCTGAACAAAATAGTGTAATTCGTCGTGGAGAAGTCGCTGAATTCTTTCGTAAACGAACCCAACTAGTCGGCTTTTCCATGGAAATGCACAAATTCACCCAGTATTGTGCTGAGTTCAGTGATAACGCCCTCGATGCCCTCGAAACGTATTACTGGCAACGCGTCTCCAAGCCAAAATCAGGTCCCCTTCTATTACCTGATCCGCCAGAAACGCTCTCCTATCTCAAAATTCCACAACCATTGAAGACATCTCGTAGGCCCACTTCTGCTCATGCTATCTCTGAACGAATCAAGGTGTTAGCTAGCCCGATTCGCAACCTCATCAATCATGAACCATTCTTGGTGATGGTTCTTCAAGAACTTGAGAAGCCAGAGATTCTTCCTTCAGAAGTTGCCGGAAGGAACTTAATGATGTATAGTTTTGAATCCCTTGATACAGGGATGGGGATGACGAAGCGTGACCTGCAACAATACGGTCTGTACCTAGCAAGTAGTAAGAGTCTCAAACTGCGACAGACTCGAGGCAGTCAAGGGTTTGGAGCATCCAGTGCCTTCAGTGATGCTCAAAACACCACTGGTCGACCCATAGTGGTTGCTACTCGCCATCCTGCTGAACGTCAGGGATATGGCTCAATTTTCTTTACAACGAGTAAAAACAAGAAAGACTATCTCTTGAAAGAAACTGCAATTCCAATGTCCTTCAATCATGGGACGTATCTTCAACTTTCCTTTCTGAATCTACCTTATCGTCGAGGATATGCTGACGAATATGTTCGCCAAACATCCTACTTGAATGCTCATGTTAACATCGTGTTTATTGATCCATATGGGGATCTGTATATGTTTCCACGGAGAGTACGGGAGTTTGTACGTGAACCCAGTTACGCTATGCCCCACCCCGCATCGACGAGTATTGGGGATTTTCAAGATTTAATCCGGAACACTTCTCAAAAATCCTTGACTGATTTCTTAGCTAAAAGTTATTGTCGATTAAGTCGACGGAAAGCACACCAAATAGTAGCCAAAGCTGCAAAACGACTTCGAACTGATCCTATCACGTCAAAAGACTCGCCCAAGAAGCTCTCTCAAGCTCAGGTTAAAGCCCTATACGCTAGTTTCATCTCGGAGAAATACTATGCTCCTCCAACTGAAACTGTGGTTCCAGTCGGTGAGGATGTTATTAGAAAAACCCTCCAAGAAATCTTTGAAGCTGAGTTTGTTGAAGCAGTAAGTCGACCCCCAACCAGTAGTAAAGGCTTAGCCTTCACCGTCGAAGTGGCTGCAGTTTATGATCCCAAACTGTCTAATCAGTCTGGAGTTGGTGTCCTTTACAGGTTTGTTAATCGAACACCCAAACTTCGTGATAATTCTGACTGCGCAATTTGGAAGGCAGCATCCTCAGTTAATTGGCGGAACTACCGCATGGATGTAGCAAGCAATGGATTACCCACAGGACCCGTTCGGCTCGTAGCCAATGTTGTTGGTCCGTTTGTTCACCTTATTTTCAAAGCTCAATCCAAACAAGCGCTTGCTGAAGACGACTTACTCCTGCGAGAATTGAAACTGGCATTTGAAGAAGTTGGTCGAAAGCTTCGTCGCCATATTGTTCGGGTAATTGCCCGACGTGAACAAGAACGCCGTGCTGATGTGCTACTCAGATATTCACGAATGGTTGCTCAGTCTTTGGTGAATATTCAAAGTACAGATTCTAAGATGTCGAAGAATCAACTGGAAAATCTTCCCCAGCAACTGGAAGATGTAATCGTTAAGGTTGCAGGGATTGATCGAACCATCTCGTCTACACAAGAAGAAACTGAGGAGGTGGCGGTTGAATGAGCACACGCAGTCGACGCCGCCGGTCAAGCGCTAGTACGACTCTCGAAAACCATGTCACAGAGCCTGGAAGCCCTCCAGCTGGGAAATTCAAAGCGGTTCAGAAACTCCGGGCGAGTATTCAAAAAACACAGGCAAGTGGGAAGCTTCCACGTGGAGTAAAACTTGTCACGGAAAAAGACGCAGACAAATTACACGAGGAAATCCACACCCTGATGCGATCACTCGTCAAAGGAATTAGGAAGGGTAATCCCCCCTCGCTAGAATTACCATTACGAGGTAGCGGGAATATTATCTGGGATGAAGAAAACGACCTGCTATTACTAGGAGAAAAAACCACTGTACGCTCGCTAGGAAGTCTTCGCACTGCGAAAGATGTTACACGTCTGATTCGAGTGTTAGAAATCGTTCATGAGCTCTTAGAAAAAGACATCCATGCCACTAAGCGAGAAATATTCTACAATGACGTGAACCTTTTTGAAGAGCAGCGACAAAGCGACAATGCCATTGATGATATCGCCCCGTTATTGGGAACCAACCGCGAATCCACCCATATCGTTGCTAGCGCTAAAGGCACCGTGTTGGGTCGAGTCGTTCTAGAAGATAGCGGGGATCGAATTGATTGCACGCGACTGGGAACTGGAGGCTGGTCAGTTACTCCCTTTGTAGACAGAGTGGAAATTGTAGAATCTGATGCTGAATTCCTCCTCATTGTCGAAAAGGATGCTGCGATGCTAAGGCTCAGTGAGGTTAAATGGTGGAATAAATATCCCTGTATTCTTATGACTGCCAAAGGCTCACCTGATATCGCTAGTCGAATTTTTGCCCGACGTCTCTCCAAAGAATTGAAACTTCCTGCCTTTACTTTAGTTGATGCAGATCCCTTTGGGCATTACATTCACAGTGTCTACCTTCGAGGAAGTAAACGTCTCAGTTATGAAAGTCCCTTCTTGGCCACTCCTGATTTGCGATTACTTGGTGTTCTTGGACGGGACTTAGACGAGTATAATATCCCCAAAGAATGTCGGCTCCGTATGACGCCTGAGGATATTAAACGTGCAAAGGCGGTTTTGAATGAGCCTTTCGTTGCGCAAAACCGTAAATGGGTAGCGGATATTCGGCTGATGGTGAAACGTAAAGAAAAAGCGGAAATCCAGGCTCTAAGCACTCACGGATTCGAATTCTTGGCCGATACTTATCTCCCAACAAAACTGGAAACCGGAGATTGGATTTAATAAAAAATCAACAATAGTGTTAGCCGCGATTTCACCCGTGTTACTAGGGATGGAATAATGATTCTAACAGTGATGATGAACACATCCACTCTTGACCCACGGTTTTGAAAAGTGCTAAAGGCAATTCATGAACTTGTGGTAGTTGATGAGAAACAATCTGGGGAAGACTTGGAATAACATCATAGAAGCTCGTAACCTCTTCGAAAGCGGCTAAGAATGGGACAAGACCACCTTCAGGTAAATTCACTGTGATAAGAAATGAGGACGGGTCTTGAGTGGGAGATTGAGCAAGATGCCAAATTTGGAACCCAGGTAATAAACGAATTCCAGCCAGTAATTCATTTGCGTTATCACCCAATGAAGCGTCAACTGTAAGAAGGGCACCTTCAGGAAGCGGTGGGTGTGTGAATCCTGGATATGGAGTTATAATATCAGGGATTAATCGATTGTAATGATTTGCAGCAGTTGTCACCGAAGTTTGTGCATCCTTTGCTAATTGACGTTGACTTACCCGCATATCGTTTTGGAGAATGAGGAGTACTCGTAGAGCTTCACGGGTGAGTTTGATGACTGGATCTTCATATTGAATGGAGTTAGTGATATTGGATTCTGAGCTTTCTGGTCGAAGTGAGCTGCTGGCAAGGATTTTCCATTCAACAGGAAGAAATCCAGTCCAGTAGGCAAAATCCAATCCCCAATCATATTGGCTTATTCGGTGCAGCTGGGTAGACAATTGCGTACCTTTTTTCCATTTATCCAAAAGGTTCAGGAAATCGGGAATTATACGCTCCGGAAGCGCGATTATTGCATGCAATGTTGTGCTGGCTGGGGATTGAGGGGCATGTAATCGGAAACAATAGGGAAATGTTTGAAGCTGCTGACCAAGCTCAAAGAGTTTGGTACTTCCAGTTGCCGTACTTGTCTGGGATGATACTGCTAGGAGAAGCGGAGAGAGTCCGATTTTTTGATAGTTAATTTCTCCAGGAACAGTAATACCAAATTGCTCTTGTAAGGTCAATAGATTACGATTGACCGTGCCACGTGCAAGTTTAGTTGCTGTTGCTATTTGGCGTTCACTTGCTAGAGGGTCTTTCGCTAAGGTAAGGAGGATTTTTTCTTGAGGGCCTGTGATAGCCGGACGAGGTTTGATTTCAAACAGTTCTTGTTGGGCAATAATGGTAAATGAACCGGTTGGTACTCTATCCACTAGAGAGTCAATTCGTTTCAAGCGTTTGTAAAGTGCAGGAAGCCGACCTTTTTCAATAAGGCCTGGTGTTACCGCAATCATGGTGGAAATCCATTCTTGTTGTTCTGGTGTAGGCTGTGTTCCATTCCATTTGATTTGATTCCAAACCTGTCGTTCAGTGGAGTCCACAAGGTCTGTGACAAGAACATTAGCGAATTCTTGTACATCGAGAGCGTTTTGGAAACTGGTTGGAAGGAAGATGCGCACGACATCACGAAGAACCAGACTCTTACTCACAGCTGGTAAGAAAAGGAAAGGAGGATGGATATTCACAATGTTGGAGTCGTGAAAATAGTTAGTTCCCCACCATTCATGTTCATTGACAAAAAATGAAGTGAGTTTGGGGGTGTGCTTTTGGGGCCGTCTAACTTTGAAGAGTGTACGAAGGATGTGCAATCCCTCTTGGAAATGTTGGGATAGGGATCGAAGCTCATATTGCCAAAAAGTCGCTGGGTCAAACCCTTCACGGATAAGCTTCTTTATGTGGGTTTGAAGTGAATCCGGAAACGGTTTATGAAGGAGGATGTCAGGATTCTGAAAGAAGTTGAACTCCTGAAGATACGAAATGAGTTGGGATGGATTGGGAGTCATTTCACTAATTGCTCGGGCAATTAGGCAGGCGCTATATCGGGCTGTAGCCCTTTGCTGACCCATGGCATCAGGAATCTCTAATGGGCGCTTGAGTAATTCTTCCAATATTCGGGGGTTGCTTTGAAATGTGTCGGGAGTCACAGCAGAGACCCATAACATGGTCTTGCTGGGCTGAATGGAATTTGTGAACCATGTTCGAAGAATTGTCTCTGCTGCCATAGCGCAATCACTCACTATCTATCATGGCATCATATCGGGTAAAAAGGAAAGGGGTGGGGCGATGATTTTCTTCTTGTCTGGTGAAAGAAGATTTTTCGCCCATTAATTCTGTTTAGTCGATGTCTACTTCGATGCGTCGGAGTAGTTGGAGAATCTTAGTTTCTACGGTATTGATATTTGGAATGTTGTCAAGCATGATGGAGGTTTTTCGTCCTGGAAGGGTGATGGTCAACCGACCAGAGCGCATAAGGAGAAACTCAAAGAGGTCGTGAATCTCTTTATGAACCATCACATTCGTTGTCCCATACCGTTCCACATCACCCATGATTCCCTTCTTGTAAATGATTTCATTAGGTGTGATCCTGAAGTAATACATCCGGGTTTTAATCCATGCAAGAAATAGGACGAATAGGAAGACGACGAAGAAGGCAAGATAAGCCTCCACGCTAATGAATAATCGAAGGGTCGATGGATTGATGACAAATAGATAGCCGTACAAGTTGAAGACAAGAATTACGACCAAGGCAAGAATGACAAGGATTAACGCTAGCGCAACTACAATGGATTTTCCGAATTCGAAAGTTACGATGAGTAGATTGAAGAAGAACAAAACGAACCAAATGAAAGCGATTGTGAAAAGCCAACTATCACGAATTCCTGGATCCAAAATAAAGGCGGGAAGTAGATACGTCACCAAACCAAGAATGAGAGAGAAAAAAAGCATTGGATAGAAGAGAACAGTTTTGGGGTATTCACGCACTGTAATTTCTTGTAATTCTTTCTCTGATTCTTTCACTGGCGGTTCTTCTGGGGGGAGTGTAGGTTCCGAGTCAAAAGTTTCATCTGACATTATTATTCTCACCACAAGATATCTTGAGCATTGTGTGAGTTACTATGCGCTAATTCTTGAGAACCTACTTAATCTTTACTCAGTTTCCCTACTTCTCCGATATCGCAACAAAATGGGGTCAATCACTCCCTGACCGAGAATAATTGCCACTAAAACCCAGATGCCTGCCTGAACGGCATCAATACTTGCTGTTAAAGCGGCGAAATTTGGGGGAACTAAAAAGAGGAGGACTTCGATTGTGAAGGTGGGAAGAAAACCTCCAATAATGATGGCGGAAATGAAACAGACAACCATCCACCAACTCCGTTGAAGTTTATGTCGAAAATAAGTCGGAATACCAGTGCTAATTCCAAGGGCTACGTTTCCAACCAACGGAATCAAAATGGGTTCCCACAAAGCGCCACTTATTCCTACAAAGACTCCACAAAGAATTCCACCAAGGGGACCCAAAACGATTCCCACAAGGAGTGGCATAACAAAACCCGGGGTGAGCGTAACATACAATGAAAAAGTGGGAATGGCAACCTGGCGAAGAACAAGACCCACTGTGGAAAAGATCGCAAGTAAGGCAATCCAGAGGGAAAGTGGGAGAAAACCCTCATGAGACGGTTGAAGAAATCGGTTAAGCGAAGTCAACTCATCCTTTCCTCAGATGATGTCTAAGCGTCCTTGAGGATGATTTCTTTGTCCGATTCAAAGAGGTCTTTGGCAGTCATGACGACTTTGTCGAATTCGTCAGCAGGGAATTTTTCCTTTTCTTCATCACAGACTTGAATTTCAAGACTTTCTTCACCCAAATAAAGAAAGGCGCTGTAATACCCCCACGCAGATACCAAGACAAAGCTTAGTGCGGGTTCTTGAAGGTGAAGATTTCCATCACGGTAGGTGACAAAAAATTCGTTACCTTCTAATCCTCGACCACCGTGTTCACGAAGCGCAGCATCAAGGGCTGTGAGGAAACGCGTGACTGATTGCAGTGAGTATCGAAGTCCGTAATTCATTGCCCAGCTATACACTTCGGCGGTAGTAGTTTCGGTTTCGATTGATTCTCCTTCGTATTTGAATTTCACTCGACGTTTTGAAGGACCCAATGTCGCCTCAGTTTTCGTCTTGAGTTGGTCAATAACTTCTTTCAATAGGTCAATTTGGTTAGTGATGACAGGGAGATCAATGTAACCCCACAGTGCTTTGCCTGAAGATACGTATAGATTCAAGGTGAGGGGTTCGACATTTTCACCTGCACTAATACGCATCTCGACCATTTCACCAATTGGGTGCATGTGGACTTCCCATTTATCTGTCAGAGCTTGATGGATGTTCGCTAGTAGTTTTCCGGTTTTCCACACGAAAAGAGGACATTGGTATTTTTCTGCCACATATCTCACCTCGATTTGATGTTGCTTCAACAATCGTTCATATAGTTTTCTAAATCACAGAATCATTGAGAGAAGACACGACTCAGTGTTTTGTTAGGTGCTTTGAGAATGTGCCGCAAGGAGGTCAGCATGGCTTTTGTCAAACCGCTTTACTAGTTCAGCGATCACTCCATCAAGAAACACTGCAGCGGCAATTTCGAACTGGGTGCCCTCAGGGGTCAGACTAGCGTCTTCACCCTTTTCTTTTCGGGCAAGATCAATTTTGGTTCGACCTTGGAGTTTGACAACCAAGTCACTCATCCGACCAATCCAACTTTCTGGATAACTGGTTATCGATATGATGTGGGGATTCTGATCAAGGTAACTTTCAATGATTGCTTTGACGATTGCTGTCCGACCACTTCCTGAAATTACAAGAATCAGGTCACCTTTATCGAGGTGGGGTACCGATCGGCTATTTGTGATGAAATAGACGGGGACATTCAGGTGTTCTAACCGGGTTTGGAACATTTGACCAACCATGGCGGAACGGCCACTCCCCACAACAAATATGCAATGCCCATCCCGAGCAGTTTTTTCTATGGCATCTACGAATTTTGTGACGCTTTTTCGGTTTTTCCGGAGGAAGTCGATATTTTTCTGCAGGTTATCAGTGATGAGTTGCATAGCTCGAAGAAATATTCCATCTTTTTGGGTTCCCGCTTTCGCTGGCAAAGTGACTGGTCACCGTTGCCCACAAAGATGTTCTCTTATAAAAGCGCTTGTCTTTTCATGCTAACGCGAAATACGATTGTGATGGATTTGCACGCAATAGGCCCCTATTATTTTCTCATTAAAGGCTGAAGAAATTGTTTGGTAGCTTCAATGAGCTTGTCATCAGACAGAGCGATGCAAATGGGGCTGATGACGATTTTCTTCTCATTGACGGATAAGTGAACATCACTTGTCTTGGCTGGTTGGGGTTTTTCTTCACCATGTATCCAATGATAATCCATTCCATGGGGGTCTGTTCGTGGTTTTAGTTGATTATTAAAACGAACTCTCATAGGTTTCGCTATCGCGATGGGTGTCCTTTCATTGACTTGAGCTGGATAACTCACATTCAGAAAATCGATTCCAGCTGGTAGTCCTTGAGAAAGCACATGATTGATAATTTCCCGGGCGTGTCGCGCTGCCTCCCGATAATTCGCTCCTGAATCTTGGGGAATAAACCACGTGTTACTTGGTGTGTCAATTGAAAACGCAATAGCAGGAATGTTCCAAAGTGCAGCTTCAATTATCGCTCCCACTGTGCCACTGGTCAAAATACTGTGTATACTCACGTTTAATCCAAGATTTGGACCAGATATCACCATATCAACATCAGGCGAATACGTGCGACACCAGGTCACAGCATCGCCGGGTGTTCCAGATGTCTCTATGATTGGTTGCTTTTCAACAGTGAGCCCTTTTGTGAATCGAATTGGTTCATTGAAGGAAATTGCCTTAGAGATACCACTTCGGGGACGATCGGGAACAACAACGGTGAGTCTGTAATGGGGGAAAAGTTCCTTTACGAAATACCGCAAAGCTGGGGATCGGGCACTATCATCGTTTGTGAAAAAGATGTGAGGTTGGGAGATCAAAATTTGTTACAACTCCATTTTCTCTTGAATTCTTCTTCGCTGTAAATTGATAAACAAGTAAAAAAAGAGTATTAAGGCGTTAAAATATCGAAGTACAGGGAATCGAACCCCATGTCACGTTACTCAGGTATCGTCGAACGGCAGGAAACAAGTCAAGAGGTCTTATCCTGCCTATCAGCACATGTTCACGCTGGGATGCATGAAGGAAGCTTTGTAACAATTATTCATGCGGGTAACAGTGACTACATCCGCGTCCTCCATCTGCTGATATCTCGACTCCTCATGGAGAAACGACGTGTGAATATCTTTGATTACCATCGACGCATCAAGACTGTGTACCTCCAACAACTACTCAATCAACAAAAGGTTGACGTCAAGAAGATTCAACAAAACCTGAACTTACGTGTCATTCTCGATGAAAACCATGCATTGGACGAACTTGTCCGATTACAACGACGGACACCTTCCAAACGGCGACCACCTGCCTTCTTTGTGGTGGATCCCTCGGGTCTGTTTGGGCGACTCAGAGGAGGAGTAAAACAAACTGCTGAAGGGTTACACTTCCAATATGATGCTGCGAAAATCTTTGCACAAAAGGGGTATGCTGTCCTTGTTTCGGATTTCGGTGGACGACAATTCCATCGGATTGAATCAGTGGTTCCTGCTCAGCTCAAAGAATTCTCAACGATGGTTCTTCAATTTCTTCCTCAACGTATCAAACTCCACTCCTGTTAGAGTTGCGTCTCATTGGTTTTGACCGGTTTGCCACATTGAGTACAAAACGCATTTGCTGGATTCAAGAGTTGGTCACAGTGTTGACAAGGGAATTCTCCTTCTTGAGATGGTTCCTGTAAAGGAATGTATCGAGGTGGCTGGGCTTGGAGTTTGCTTTGATAGCGCATGTACTTTTGGTGTTGTTTTTCACGCTGGGCACCGCGTGCACCTGCGAAAAATGCTATAGAAAACATCGGGATTAACGGGGCGACCATTGCCACAGGAATCTGGACAAGTAGGCTGAGAAGAACCGGCTCAGCAATTCCAAGAGATACCCCGTAAAGACTTAGAACAGTTTCAATATTCAGAAAAACCGTTAATCCCAAAACTCCTGCAAAAATGATTAAGACATATCCCAGAATCAGTGCACTAAGGATCCGACCCCAGTGTTTCACTCGCATTCCGACACTTAAAGAAAAGGCTTGTTTTATGGAAGAGTTTCCGAGAACGAAAAGCACTGGAAGAAAGAAGAATAGAACTTGAAAGACTGGGACCGGAATAAGGAGTACGCTAGCGAGTGTGAGAATTGTCGCAGTAACTAATGCGGTGATGATGGATTCGCCCAATGGGAATTGAATAGTCCTTTCCTCAGGGATTAGAACGTACAATCCAGGAACAGCCTTCATTACATGATATACCGCAATCGTACCAAGTATGAAAGTGCCACAGAACAACACAAATCGCTGTACAAGACTCCACGCTATACTAGTAACAAGAAGATCAAAGAGCAGGAAAAAATCGGGAGTAGGGGCGAAAATTTCACTTGCAATTAGGGTGTCAAGATTTGCAATCAACGAATTTACCGGAAGCAACGCAATTGAGAGAGTGAACCCGGCAAGAAAGAACACGACCACTAGCCAGCGGAACTCTTGCCGTAATAGGTAAATGCTGCGCTTGAATCCGCCACCAAACGAAACACTTGCTAGCCAATCCTTTGCATCGAAAGACGTCTCAACCTTCATTGGAGCCGAGACCTTGGTGGCTTGCAAGAGTTCTGTTTCTGACATGCTTACCCCTCTATGCTTTGCTGGTATCTGGTGGGTGAGTCTATCTTAAACTTGATGGTGTAGTTGTCAGATTTGAGAATATAAAGGTGAAAAAGCAATAATAACCAAAGCATAGTTGTTCATCGCTGATTCAATCGTATGCGAACTCATCTCACTGAGAGGTTGAAATTGACTAAACGAATTGTAATCAATGATTCTTGGGTTCTACAAAGAGAAGGATCGTTCAGCACGAGCTTCTCTGGGTTTCTAGACAAATTAGCTGGCGGCTTGAAATTATCAGACACAGTGAAGTCTGGAATGGAAATCGCTCGATCCTTTACTGATTTCGAGGGCTCCGGAATTGCCAAATCCATTATTGATAAAATTGCTAGATCCATGGGTGAGGGAATTCCACCGGCGATACAGGAGAAAATCCAAATAAAAATCAAAGCAGCCCAGGAAGAAGTTCAGCAAAAGTTGGAAGAAGTTGAGGCGCAACAGCTAGAGCAAATTGAAGCTAAAATGCGTGAGAAGGAAGATGAGCTAGATGCCCCGCTTAAGAGGCGTCTCGCCCAACTCGAAGCAGACCAGAATAAACTGGAAGACACTGTGGGTCAACAAATTGCACATCAATTGTTTAGCTCAAAAATGGATTCGTTAGTGAATGCTCTCTACTCAGTGGCTCAAGAAAGGGGAATAACGAATCAAGAAATCCTCAAAATCATCAAAGCACTTCCAGAATTCGAAGCGTTGATGTATATCATGAATGTTCGGAAATTCTATCGTGATCATACAGCTCATTCTCTTCGCGTGGCTGTTCTGGGTGATTACCTTCTGGATAAGAAAGGGTCCGCAGGAGGATTAGAAGGGTTACTCATAGAGAAAATGAATTTCACAAAAGAAGAGCTTAGGACGACATGGTGGTTCACTGGGCTCCTTCACGATATTGGAACTCCTTTGGCAAAATTATCCACATCACTCAACTGGTCCTTGATCAACGAAATGATTCGATGCTACTCCTCCTTGGGTTTAGACTTTTTACCCATGCAAATTAACGTTAATCATCCTGAACTTGGAAATTCGAGGTACTTAAAAATACTCTGTGAAGGCTTTCCAAAACCGTGGCAAGAAATCATCAAAAATGGTCTAGGGATACCCTCTGTGACTCCTAACGTGTTTCGGTATTCGCCCCCTGAAAAAGACCAAATTGAATACACACCCACATCACCTCGTATTGATCATGGTGTCATCGCCGCGATAACCTTACTACGGACTTTGGGGTCACCTGAAGACATCGAACAATACGAAATGGAAAATCGTCCCCTAATTGAAGCTGCTAGGGTAATAGCCCTTCACGATTCCATTGAGAAATTACAACCTCTAACCTTTGAAGATTATCCTCTTCTCTTTATCCTAGCGATTTGTGATGAACTGCAAGAATGGGGTCGACCAATACCTGTTTCATCTGAAGACGGATATTTCACAACCGCGCTTCAGAAAGTGACCTTAACTGACGCAATTTTCCATAGTCCTGACCTTGAATTATGGGACGTTCCCTTTACAAATGCTCAAGCAAAAATGCTCATGGGTTTTGACTTCAAACGACTTCATAATGACAAAGAAACGAAACTCAAAGTCCTCGATTGTGCAGAACAATTCCCTGAAACTGACTTACTACTCATCAATTATGCCAAAGACATTTCGGAAGTATCTGAGAAATATCAGATTAAGATTCACACGCACTAGGAGGCAAAGGAAGAGTAAATGAAAGGATGTAATTTTTCACGTAATTCCGCTAGTCGATTATAGATTAGTAATCGTGTAATCTGGTCGAATAGTTCACCGACATTTTCACCGGATCGAGCGGAAGTTTCAAAGTAATTATCAAATTCCAGGTTGATGTGCCGTTGGTAAGCTTCTGCTAACGATATTACCCGTTTCGAAGCTAAATCCACCTTATTTCCTACTAACACGCTGGGTGCCTCATCAGGTACGGCTTGGCGAAAAGCCTGCAACCAGCCTTCAACGTTGTCAAAGGTGTCAGCCCTTGTCAAATCGAATGAGACAATAACAGCATCGCTTCCTAACAAGAAGAGTTTACGCACACTTTCAAATCGTGGCTGTCCGGCAAGGTCCCAAATTATTAGACGAATTAATACATCTCCCACCACAATCTCGGAGCAATTGAGTTGAGTTCCGAGAGTCTGGTGGTATGAGTGCTCAAAGGTCTTTGTAATGAAGCGGTTAATGATGCTGGTCTTGCCGACCATCGGGTCCCCAATGATGACTAACTTGAAGGTGTGTTCGTTAAGTGACATGGGGGGTCTCTCGCCTGTTGAGCATTCTTTTTCTAATCGTCTGAGCAGGAGATTTTAAATTATGTTAATACTGGCTACAAAACGCTGGATGTTCCCTAAATGGCTTTTCCTCACTTTAGGTCGGTGTTTCCCGTATTTCTGAGGTGAATGAAACCCGCTTCACCAAAAGATTGGTGTAAGTTAATGGCGCAAAAGCATGGAAGGGTGATTGGAATTCAGAGCTGCGGTATATTTAAACTGAAAAGGTTGTAGTGCCTTGCAGGAGTTTCGACTTTGACCATTCAAATCGATGATGCCGGCTGGGGTGATCCCGTTGGCGGTGTACTCATTGGTATATTCCGAGTCGAAACAAGCGAATATGTCGTCAAAGAGATTGAAGTAATCCACTTCCAGGAATCCAATTTCGTCGAAAAAACATTTCTTGCTCGTGGTCTTGAATTAGTATTGGATGCG
>JAEOTD010000029.1 GCA_016839995.1 Candidatus Hermodarchaeota archaeon | reverse complement strand
CTACCAAGCTGCTGATATACTACTCGCGAGTGCTGCTACGCATCTGAGATGCCTTGTGCTACAATCGTAAAGAGCGCTTCACCCTCTGGCAAGTAAGGCGAGTCAATCAGTGTTGCGATTCGCCGTTCACCCTTACTCTTCCGGAGATAAATCCGCGTCTGAGCTGCATGAGCCACGATATGACCCCCCGTGGGTCTATCAGGCGCACCAAAGAAGACGTCGGGTTGGGAGTGGACTTGGTTGCTGGTGACGACGGCGATGTTGCTAATTTCTGCGACGCGGAGGAGGTCGTGGAGGTGTTTGTTGAGTTTTTGTTGGCGTTCGGCGAGCATGCCGCGTCCTAGGTATTCGGCTCGGAAGTGGCCGATGAGGGAGTCGACGACGAGGAGGCGGACTTTTTCGAATTGGGGGTTGTCTTGGATTTGTTGGACCAGAAGCATTTGGTGGTCGCTGTTGTAGGCGCGGCCGACGATGATGTTTTTGAGGGCTTGGTTCGGGGGGATGTTCTTGGCCTGAGCCATGTTGATGATGCGTTCGGGTCGGAAAGTGCCTTCGCTATCGATATAAGCGGCTTTGGCGTCACAGCCGCCTTGTTCTGCGGGGAGTTGAACATTGACAGCGAGCTGATGGCAGATCTGGGTTTTACCGGAGCGGAAGGCGCCAGCGAATTCTGTCATGCTGCCGGTTTCGAGGCCGCCTCCGAGGAGGGCGTCGAGTTCGCGGCTGTTGGTGGTGATGCGTTCAATGGTTTGGCGCTTCTTCCAAAGTTGATCGGCGGTTTCAAGACCGATACTAGCAAGACGCTGAGCGGACTCTATGATCTTCTGCGCTGTATTTGCGCCGATGCCAGCGAGGCTGGTGAGTTCTTTGACGGAGGCTGCGGCGATTCCTTCGATGGTGCGGAAGCCGCATTCTTCGAGTTTTTGGGCGACGGTGGGTCCGACGCCATCGATTTTTTCAAGTTCTGAGGGCATGGTTCTTCCTTCCGAAGGGTCATGCATACATGCGTTATGGACGCATTGGGTGGGGAGACCTCGCCGAAAGTATTCGGGGGTGTAGCAAAGGGGAGGTTCCGCGTGGATTTGTGTGTGCGGCGTCCCCTATTATAACTACTGGTTTTCTAGCGAGCCCCGATCCTAACGTTTCTCCCTTTGAGGAGATTCAAAGTAATTGGGAGGAGACTTGCTGATTTAAGACTAGGGGAGAGCAGGCGATAAGTGATTATTCGATATTGGAGGTGCTGTCTGAATACTCCACACAGTTGATGCTTCATTTGTTGAGTTTTTATTTCCTTCTAAGAAATCGTCTATGAGGTCCCGGTTATGGTTACTGAGAACCAAGGTTCCCTTAAACCGGGTAACATCGCTGGAACAGCGAGTAGGGTCTGTGGACCAGTCGACACCTATCGATGGTATGAAGCAGAAAATTTCGTCCGTCAGGTCGGAGTAGTTCACAATCCTTAGACACACCTCGGTGAAAACAAAAACTGAGGGGCTTTCTTCTTTTAGATTACTAAGAGCTGAGTCCGAGGTTTCGAAGTGTCTCTTTTGTCGGGTGCCCTTTCGGAGTACAGCCTCGGCGTTTATACAATTCGGTGAGAGAGGTTTCAAAGTCTTGATGACTGATGAAAGCGGTGAATCCTTTGGTTGGTCCTTTGGGAATGGGTTCGTTCATGAAGCGGTGGGGGAGCTTGTCGTATTGCCGGGGGGGCTTATCGTATTCTCGGATATTGAACATTCGTGCTAGGGTCCAGATTCGGTTGCTGATTTCTGTAACTGAGTCTGCTGTAGCCTTAGTACCGGTAGTCACTTGGAGAATTTCAGCGCAGTCTGCGATATTTAGTCTGGGTGAAATTGAGTGGGTAAAGTGACAGATAATGAGTGAGTCTTTGAGGATTTTGAGGTTCTGTTGTTCGATGAGTGAGTCAAGAACTGGAATGGCATTTGATTCCGGAGGTTTGGTTGTTGAAGGCCAACCTCGGAGGTGACTTGCGCCAGCCGCTGCTGTTACATAACTAAGGCCTAATCCCAGTTTCCCACGTGGGTCCCACGCTGGATATTCAAGGCCCTTGGTGTGTAGAGCTAGGTTCGGGGCACTTTCTCCCAAGGTTTCAGCAAATCCGCGAACACCTCGTGCTAGATGATCTCCGATTCCTTCGCGGGTGGCAATCTTTGTGAGGAGCTGAATTACCTTGTCTGCTTCTCCAAAGGCAATGGTGTCCGATTGTAGGTTCTTCGGGAGAAGGCCTCGCTGAGTGAGTTCCATGAGAAATCCAATGACATTCCCCGTACTAATCGTATCTAGCCCAAAATTGTTACAAAGATGGTTCATTTGGATGATGGCGTCGATATCATTTATTCCCAAATTGCCACCCATGAGGCCTAACGTCTCATATTCGGGAATCGCAATTTCACCCACTTGATCCTTGGGTGCCCAGGAAAATTGGGGGGCTTTGAATGTCCAAGCGCAGCTGATGACACATCCTTCACAGGGGGTTCGACCTTTTTGTCCTTGGAATTTGGCTTCTATTGTTTCATCATCAATTTTGTTGTGTCCCTCAAATACAGTAGCCTGAAAATTCTTGGTTGGAAACATCCCAACGCTGTTCGAATAATCCACTAACCAAGGAGTCCCGCGGTAGTGAAGAGAGTGCCCTCGTTTCTTCGCTTTGCGGGCACGTTGAGCCAATTTGATAACCAGTTCACGCTCGCGGTCAGCGTCAGTAGTTGCTATCTTTTTCTTTGGACCACGTATGGCAACCGCCTTCAGGTTCTTCGATCCGAAGACGGCACCTAATCCCCCACGACCAAAATTCCGGAAATAGTTGTGTGTTAGACATGCAAACCGAACTAGCCTTTCTCCCGCAGGTCCCGTAGAAATGACGGCGGTTTTAGGATTGGGTTTCCGAAGTTGGAGTTCAGTTTCATGCGTTGTTTTTCCCCATAATTTGGTTGCATCCTTGATTTCCTGTTCGTTTTCACTGATGTGAATCCAAACAGGCTTTGGTGCCTGTCCTTCAATAACTAGTAAATCATATCCTGCACGTTTTAGTTCAGGACCAAAATAGCCCCCCATATTGCTATCAATGTAAAGGTGTGTCAAAGGGCTCTTTGAGATGGCGGAGCATCGACCGGTAATAGGGATGCGAGTTCCTTGTGCAGGTCCTGCTGCAAGATAAATCCGATTATCTACACCTAGGGGATTAGTTCGGGCTGGAACTTCTTTGTATAAGTAATAGGTGCCAAGTCCTTTTCCACCGATAAACTGCTGAAGAACTGTATCAGGAATGGCTTCGTCTCGAATTTGTAGTTTACTTAATTCAACGCGAAGAAGTCTTCCTGTCCAACCGGGCATAGTGTTTCTACTCCGATATCAGCGTCATACGCTAAAGAAGAATAAAATCTTAGTGTATCCCTATATCATCTCGTTCTTTAGTCAGAAACTCATAATCGGTGAAGCTGAATCTTCGAATTCAATGGGATTGCTTTTGTGTTAATCTGAGTTGTCATATGCTAGTTTTTCTGTCTCCTAAACATCTAATTCCATCACTCTAAGATAATCTTCTCAGACGCTGAGGGAACTTTTCGCCTCCAGTCATCCGCAATAATAAGGGATTTAAGGAATAACCGACCTCTTTTGACGGTATCGTAGCATAAGCTACGATTCGGAAAAACGCCAAGAGGTTTAAAAATACATTGGAGCAAAAAACAATTTACAAAATTTTTGCTGTCCTTATTCTCGTTTCCCTCATCCCAATGTTTCTGATCTACTCTGGCCATGAACCCTTCCCCACTGCAGCTGCTGCACCAGCACAGGGCGAGGAATGGAATCCTATCGGTCCTTATGCCGACAGGGTTATCTTCCGCGTCATTGTTGGTGAAGATATTCAGACTGCAGCTCTTCTTTCTGGCCTTGTTGATCACTTGACGGATGATGTACAACTCGATTATATCGAGGAACTTGAGGGTGACCCGAATATCTTCTTGTCAGAAACCGACAGGCTTGCCTTCGGTCACTTGACAATAAACTGTTTGAACTATCCATTTAGCATCCCCGCTCTCCGACGGGCATACGCCCATTGTTTTGACAAATTCCAAATGTCAAGCATTATGAAAGAGGGTGTGGGTTATGCTATCGACTCTCCCCTACCACCTTCCGCGGGTGTCTGGTATAACAACAATACCCAAAGTTTCAAGGAACCCAACGTTGCTGCTGCAATCGCAGAACTTGAAGCTGCTGGGTTCGTTGACCTTGACGGTGACGGCTTCCGAGAAGCCCCCAACGGCGACCCCTTCATCATGGATGTCTGGTATGGTGCTTCTGCTCCCCAATGGGGTGCGGCTTTTACTGCCCAAGAAGCTCGATGCAATGAGGCAGGACTAAGAATCACCACAACCCCAATTTCCTGGAGCTATCTTTCAGGAACTCTACTTCACCAGATTCCACGACCCTATGATGCTGTCTCCTACGCGTGGCTTACCGGAACCAATCCGCTCATCCTTGAGACTTGGAACACCGAGAACATTCCCAACCCCAACGGAAACGGTTGTAACTGGAGCAATGCCAGCTATGATGCTGCAATCGATGTCATGATGACTGCACCAGATAAGGCGACAGTCTTAGCTGCTGCCCACCTTGCTCAAGACATCATTGTTGACCAATGTCCCATTATCCCATTCTACAGCAACTACATCATCAACGGTCAACGTATTGATCGATGGGACCAGGAGTCCTTTATCGTTGCTACTGGCTGGGGTACTGCTACCATGAACCGCTGGAATCCACGTACCGTTCAACTGCGTGAAGGCGATCCAGAACGTGATGCCGTCACTGGTTGTGGTGGTACATTCACCTCTCAAATCGGTTCAGCTCTGACAGGTCAAAATCCTTTGACCTCACAGGACGCGGTTACCAACTATGTCATGTACCAAATCTATCCTGAAGGTCTAACCGGCTATGATCCCATTAGCCACGTTGACAGTCCTAATGGCGGAATAGCTTGGGAATGGACAACCACAGAACTCGCTGAAGGAATGCAGTATGACTTTACCCTCGTGGGAAGTGATGACGACCATCCTGCAGCTTACTGGCATGACATGGGTGGAGACTACGGTGGTATGGTTACTGCCTACGACGTCGAATTCTCCTACAACTACATCGCCGACAACAATATCCCATTGTATCTAACCAACATTCAGTATCTCGAATCCATCGAGGCCATTGATCAATGGCATGTACGGATCATCAGTAACACCAAGAGTTACTGGTCCTTCGATTACCTAAGCGGATGGGACGTTCTTCCGATGCACATCTGGGAAGGCGTTATCACCCCAACCACCTTCACGAACCCACGGCCCGTTGGATACGGACCATACCAGTGGGATCAACGACTTGAAGGTGAATACATCCAGATGGTCTTCTGGGAACGATATCACATGGGAATTGAAGGTCACGTCATCACTGAAGGAGAAGAACAAAGCTATCTGATACTCTACATAGCAGTCGGTGTGCTTGTAATCGTCGTTGTACTTCTCGGTAGTGTCTGGTATCTTCGAAAGACATAATCAAACAATCCCCCTCCAATAGGTGCCATTTTGGCACCTTCCTTTCTCTTTTTTTAGGATGTTTTGTTCCATTTTCAGAAATTAGCTGACTCAGTGGATATGCCACTTTCGGTAGTATTATAGCCTAATTGATTGATGGTGGCGCTATGGACGGCAAAGGCTTACCTGAAGGAAACGAAACAGAACCCTCAAAGGAGGAAACTGGGGTTCGATTGAGTTGGCGTAGCAGACTGGTCTATCTGTCTCCTCCGATTTTTGCAATGGTGTTCTCATCCGTTATCACGCTAATTATAATGGCTGCAAATCCCCTCCTGACGCCTGGCTCTCTTCCACCAATTACTAATCTTTTTGAAAGTTTGCTAGTCCTTCTCATAATTGCACTTGTCGGTGGATTAGCAACATTTGCCACATATTTGGCCTTTCAGCGAGGGAGTGAGAGGCTCCACCGGGTTATTATCGCTGCCTTCCTTTCTCCACTTTTCTTCATTCTCACTGTGTTCATTGGGCAAGCCATTTTCTTGTTACTTCTCTTTCAAGGTTTGAATTATTTACATCTCTCCCTGATTGCAATGGCCTCTATCATGTTCTCAGCTTTTGCGATTGTCTTCATCTTCTCTGATGCCCTTGGACTCATGGCTCGAAATGTCCTTTTTGCGGGATATGGAATTATCCTCGGCGTGTTCGTGGCTACGAATTTCACCTGGCTGATTTCTCTTGCCATCTTAATCATCTTGGCAGTCCAAGACACCTTCTTTGCCATGCGACTTGGGCCAACTATTGTAGAGGCAGATCCTAAACGACATGCTCGAACAGCATTTACCTTCGTTATTGGACCGCTCATAATTGGTGTGGGTGATCTCATTGTTTATGCAGCTCTTGTGGCCTATGCTCTCCGATACCTTGGTCTCTTAGCAACTGGAATCACATTCATTGCAATAGTAATTGGCTGTCTCGTAAATACGCAAATTGTTGCCAAATATCCCAACAAAGCTATCCCTGGGCTACCAATCCCCTTACTTTGTGCGTTGGTTCCAATTGGAATTGGTATTGTGATGGCTTTATGGTTTGGAATACCCTTTCCCTTTCTCTTGTAAAATCCACTAAATTTCCTACAAAATTGGAAAAAATGTCGAAAACGTAACGAAACCTTTATGCCTCTTCATCGTATCTACCGCTTAGGGAACAACCTGGGAAAGGGTGACCGTGTCAGAAAAACTGGCTCCTACCGATGTCCATGAACGAATCAAAGACAAGCCCACAGACTTTAATCTGAAAGTCGTCATGATGGGCGATGGAGCGGTAGGAAAAACCTCACTGGTTCTCCGATATACCCAGAACACCTTTTCTCCTGAATACAAGCAGTCCCTCGGGGCTAGCTTTGCAGTAAAAGATTTGGAAGCCCAAAAACGGAAGGTAAAGCTGGTTATTTGGGATGTCGCCGGTCAACCCTCATTCCGGCAAGTACGCCGCCATTATTACAGTGGAGCGCATGGGGCGCTGCTAGTCTTTGATGTATCTGAACCCAGCTCATTTATGACCCTTCGGAACTGGTATAGTGATTTTCGCCGTATCGTTCCCTATGGGGCTGTAGTCCTCGTGGGCAATAAAGTAGATTTAGCAGAAAAACGTATGGTTCCTCCTGAAGCGGCTCAGATGCTGCAAAAATGGTGGAACATTCCTTACATTGAAACATCAGCTGCAACAGCCTCGGGAGTTCAAGATGCCTTCTTAAACGTCACAAATCACGCGCTGGATCGGGCGTTCGCTCATATCCGTGCTCGAGATGGATGAAAGTATCCTATAAAGAGAATCTAAGTAGTTTTCACTTTTTCACGTTGGATTTCCACGAGTAACGTTAACCCTGTGATATCGAGTACCCAAACACATGTATGTTTCGCTATCGCTTCAGTCGCTTGTGCTTTCCAATGCTCGCCTCGAACCACAACCAATCCCTCCCAATAACCCCCCTCAGTATGATGAAAATCAGTTGTTGCAGTACCTTCCTGACCGATTAGGGGATCATAGACTGGAATTGTTGCACTCGTCCAGTAAGAATAAATTTTCACTGCAGTAAACAGAATAAGACCAATAGCTACAATCACCATTCCAGGTACTAGTAGGGAAGGGAAAAAGTTCAGAAGAAGCACGAAGGCAATAATTGCTATGATGGCTTCTTCGATTATGTTGAATAAAATGAAACCATACAACCGGCGGCGTGAGTTCGAATTTGACTTCATTCTCTTAAGCAACGATCCTCAATTCTGATATTACTTTCGAATTCCACAAAATTAACACTATCGATACAAAATGCTGAGGTATCGGTAGGCTTT
>JAEOTD010000028.1 GCA_016839995.1 Candidatus Hermodarchaeota archaeon | reverse complement strand
AGCCGAATTTTTGTATCAGAAGTAATATGAGCAGCTGCAGGAGTCACTGATACGACTTCAAAAGCAAAATCAGGCAGAAGCAGTTGATCAAACAGATAATCAGTTGGTTTTACCTTGATTCCTTGCCATTGATCCACCGCATATGCACTGAAGAGTTTCTCATCCCGAATTCGAAGAAGCGGATTGACTGGTGCACTATTTACTTCTAGGGGATATCCTGCGGGGCGTAAGACAACTTCTCGTGCAGGAATAATTTGTTGGGTTAAAGGGTCACCAGGTGTTCGAGAAATTTCAGCAAGAGGTTTTCGTGAACGGGATGATTTCTTTGTCTTCAACCAATCGATGCCTCCCAGAAGCGAGCTGTTCGCCTTTGGTAATGGAGAATGATATAAAGTTTCCTGCTGATTTATCGTGAAAATATGGCGATGATGTAAGATGGCAGAGATAAGATGTTTCATTGCAGTAGAAGTTAATGACTCGGATGTAGTTCGTCAGATTATTAGAATTCAACAAGACCTTCTATCAAGTGGTGCAAAGCTGAAACTCGTTGAACCTCAAAATCTCCATTTCACATTACACTTTCTAGGCAACATTGACGAGCAACGGATACCTGAATTAGCTGATATTCTAGAGAAAGTAGAAGGAACCGTATTTGATATTGAACTCGTAGGACTTGGATGTTTTCGCCCTCAACGACCGCGTGTGATTTGGATTGGATGCACAACAGGAGCAGATCAGCTGATTCAACATCAACAGGCTATTGGTAGGGAACTTAGGGCACACAGATTTCCTTCGGAGAAACGTAAGTACTCACCACACTTGACTGTTGTTAGGGTCCGAAGCGGAGTCAATCGTGTTCAGCTCATAGAAATTGTGAACCAACATACAAACAAAGAATTTGGAAGATTCCAAGTCAAGACAATTAAGCTTAAGAAGAGTACATTAACTCCAAAAGGACCGATTTATGAAAATCTCGCCATAAAGACGTTAGACGCAACAAATGCGCCTTAGTGTCCATGTTCTTGAAGGTGAAAGCCAATGATGATCCTCATAACAGGAGCAACCGGATTTATAGGACGAAAACTTGTAGCCCACCTAATTGATGAGCACTCATATGTTGTAGCACTTGTCAGAAGGACAAGTGATGTGAGTGGGTTACCGAAAAAACTGCGTCTCATCGATGGTGATATGTTAGATACTGCTTCCTTAGAAAAAGCAGTACAGAATATAGATGTCGTCATCCATTTAGCGGCGTATTTTAATTTCTACCCTAAAGATAAGAAATTACTTTACCAAATCAATGTAGAAGGAACACAGAATTTGATTACTGCCTGTGTTCAAGCCGGTGTGTCTCGATTCATTTACATCTCAACAACCGAAGTGATTGGACCCGTTGAAAATCCACCAGGAGACGAGAATTCACCCCTACGTCCACAATTTGACTACTCGAAAAGCAAGAAGCAAGCGGAAGACCGATTAAGAGCCACCTCTCTTGAAACCAACCTTGAACATGTCATATTACGACCTACCGGAGTAATTGGTGAAGGTGAGTTCTACACCGTTTTTGAAACAATTTCGGCGATTAATGAAGGACAGATTCCAATGATCCCTGGTGATGGAGAAAAAACCCTCATGTACACCTATGTAGATGACGTAATTAGTGGAATTCTATCTGCAATAAAATCAGACACTGCAAAAAACCAAACCATAATCCTGTGCCCTGATGAAGGGATGACATATAACGAACTATTTGACTTCTTAGGAGCGAAACTCGGAGTAAAACCCCCCAAAAGAAAAGTGCCTACTGCGTTTGCAAAACTTGGCATCGGAATCCTTAGCCCATTCAAGAATAGGGGAAAAACTACGTTCTTATGGCACATGAAAACAGTACAAAGCATGGACGAAGAACGGTCATATTCCAATGAAAAAGCAGAGAAACTACTTGGATGGAAACCCCAAACTTCCATGCAGGAAGGATTGAGTAAAGCAATTGAATGGTATTACAAACATGGTCATCTTGAAGACAAACACGAGCAGAATAGTGAATAATTTACATGACCAAGTTTTCAAAAGAGAATCAATCCCTTGGTACGCCCGAATAAGCCTTCCAAGAAAAGACATTAAAAGGACTTGCGAATTCTAAAAGCAAGCCCGTGGGCCGGTGGTCTAGATCCCGACCGGCAACTGCCTATGGCTAGAATGGTATGATGCCTGCCTGGGGCGTGATTGCTTCAAATCGTAGTAATCCCCTTTCAGGTGATCCCGCGTTCAAATCGCGGCCGGCCCACCACTTTTTCTGAATTCCTTCTATTGGCGTAGCTTCCACCAAGGTTTCAGAAGTGTCTTTGTTTCTCTTAAGAGAGTGCTCATGTATTTGGTTATACGTGAGTCTTCCGCAGGGGCTTTTTCATGGATTGGAGTTCCTTGGTTGCTCATGGCTAGGAGCATATTGTAAATTGATTCAGACAAGGCTTGTAAATCATAACCCCCTTCCAAGAACATGATGACACGACCTTGACAGTGTTTCTTCGCTACTTCCATGATTAATTGTGCCGATTTGAAATAACCGTCAGCACTGAATTGGAGTCCTGTGAGATAATCACGAAAGTGTGCATCATATCCTGCGGAGACTAGAATGGCGGTAGGTTGAAATTGCTCAACTATCGGAGGGAAAAGCGCTGAGAGACCCTGCATGAATGAACGGTCAGCTGCTCCAGGTGGTAACGGAAGATTCACATTGTAGCCCTTCCCAGTTCCTTCACCTAGCTCATCGGGGTAACCAGAATATCCTGGATATAATGTACGTCCATCTTGATGGAGACCAAGATACAAGATATCAGATTCCTCATAGTGGATTTCTTGTGTTCCATTTCCGTGGTGGGCATCAATATCAAGGATTAAAACACGACTATCAGGAACAGTCGCAGTAATGTATCGAGCGAGAACCGAGATATTGTTGAATAAACAAAAACCCCTAGCAGATTGTTCATTCGCATGATGCCCAGGTGGGCGAACGAGTGCAAATGCGTTTTCCAGACTTCCTGTTTGAATCTCCTGCCAAGCTTTGATACCTGCTCCTGCTGCCAATATGGCAGCATTGTATGAGCCTTTTGAGGTACGAGTATCTGCATCTAATCGCGCTTCTCGATCTGACGCATTTTGGATGAGATCAATGTAATCTTTAGGATGAACTCTTTCTAAATCAGAAATCTGGATGGCTTGAGGTTTTTGTAATTGAATTGACCCTTTCTTGAACACTTGCTTTTCTTCTAAGAATTTCATTACTGCGGTGAGGCGTTCAGGGCGTTCTGGATGGCTGAACCCCATCTCATGTTTGAGGAAGTCTGGGTGATAGAATAAACCTGTCGGCAAAATTTCGACCTCGTCTCAATTCGGATAAGTTAATCCAGAGTTAATTGGGTTTGTCTGCTTGTTTGACGCCGCGTATCCTTTAACGCTTGTTCTTCTTCTGGTTTGATGAGTCCACCACATTGTTGTTTAATGGATTGAGCGATTTGGGGGCCAATGGTTGTAACAGCGGCAAGTTCCCCTAAAGGTGCATCACGAATTCGATTCTTTGAGATAAACCCAGCTCGAAAGAGAAACCGAGCGCGAACGCGACCAATGCCTTGAAGCTCAACTAACTCTGTGAGTTCGCGCCTTATTCCATACCTGATCCGGAGTTCCAATTGCTCTAAATCTGGAACCACGGTTCGATATCCGAATATGGGTGCAAGTTCACGGCAGGCATAAATCAACCATTTTTGGGTATCTACTAGCCTGAGTAGGTCACCGGATCCAATTTTGAACTGATTAATAAGTTGGTCTTCGGGGAGCTCTTCAATCCAAGCTTTTGCTAACAGCGCGGTTTTCACTTCTGCTAAAAAGAACTCATAACGCTCTCGATGGTGTCGCGGATCCGGGATTGGGGTTAGAAATTCGTCGATGTGTTCAATGACGTAATCATGAAACCGTTCATCCTCTCCTCGTCGAAGATAGAGGTTTGCCATATCGGGTGTGTGGCATATGAGATGAAGGAAGGATACATCAGTAGTCTGCTCGAAGTGTTTCATGGCTTTTGCTAAGCCATCGCGGATTACGACGGCTGATTTGGGGTCAACGTAGAGTTGAGATACCCGTCTCCCAAAAGGGGTCGCGAATAGTCGTTTTCCTTGTTGTTTGAGGAGGGTTTCGTCTTTGAGGAACTTGACGATTAAATCAATCATGTATTCTACTTCATCGGGGTCCCGTTGATGTCCGAAGAAGGTTTGGCTGATGAAGTTCATGATGCCAACTTTATCCGAAGCATAATCCATGGCAATGGTTGATAGTATATGGCTCCTGAGCGCAGATTCACTTGCAAGCTTTGAAATTATACTTTCAGGAATTCCGAGAGTATAGTAATCTAGAAGGAAATCACGTTCGCCCTCATTCTTAGCGATAAGAATGGCAGTTCCAGTGGTATCATATTTGGGTCTGCCGGCACGACCAGCCATTTGTTTGTATTCTAAGACAGGTATTGGTTTATACCCTTCAATTCGATCGTATCGGCGATATTCTCTAATAACTACTACGCGGGCTGGAAGGTTGACGCCACTGGCTAGGGTCGGAGTGGCACATACGGCTTTGATGAGGTTGTTTCGAAATGCGTCTTCAATGAGTTTACGTTCTGAATAGCGTAATCCGGCGTGGTGAAAGGCTACACCAGCTCTGATAAGTCGTGCAAGATTTTCAGTTACTTGGGTGACTTCTCCTAGATGAAGCAGTTTTTCTGCTAAATCACCTAACTGAGTTTGTTCAGATTTTTTGAGTCGTGGTGCTGTTATTGAACTGAGTTTTTGAGCAGTTCTCACAGCTGAGCGGCGTGTATTGAGAAACGTAAGAAGTTGCCCTTTATCTTTGAGTACTTGTCGAGTGATATCACCGATTGGAAAGGAGGTAATAGGTGTATAATTCTCATCACTCTCTTCCGGGAAATATACATGCCCCTCATGGTATACGCCCTCACGCAGAGTAACTGGGCGCCAGTCACTTACAACGACTTCACCTTTAAGCCACTTAGCAAGTTCATCAGCATTATCCACGGTCGCACTTAGCGCTAGAATTTGAGCATTTGGAGCAATTTGCCGTAATCTAGCGAGGACCACTTCAAGTGTTGGACCTCGCCCTGGATCGTTAATGAGATGGATTTCGTCAGCAACAACGATAGCAATATCTGCCATCCATTTCGCACGATGGCGCAGAAGTGAGTCTGCTCGTTCATTTGTACAAACTAGCAGATCATAGGCCCCGTATTTATCCTCTATCGTATCATAATCGCCGGTGGTGATTCCCACATTCACCCCAAGAGAAGAATAGGTTCGAAACTCGTCATATTTTTCGGAGGCTAAAGCCCGAAGTGGACACAGGTATAAGGCCTTCCCTCCTCGTTCTAATATTGCCTTTAGCATGCATAATTCAGCTATGAGGGTTTTACCTGAGGCCGTTGGGATAGCTAATACAATGTTTTTCCCATCAAGTATTCCTGTTTTGACAGCCGCCACTTGAGGAGGATATAGGGTCGTGATTCCTTTCTCTTTGAAGTAGGTTTTTACAGTTTTTTCAAGAGGTAGACGTGCTATCTGTTTAATCGCATTTTCCCACCTAGGGTAACTAACTCCCTGCAAAGAGAAGAATGCCTGGTCGTGGTGAGTAGATTTCTCCCTCTTTAACCAGTTGGTTAATGGCTTCCTGCACAAACGCCTCTGAAACATTGGAGAGTTTTGCGCGTTCAATCAGCTTCTCAATAGGAACTCCTGTCGGAGATTCTTTGGCCAGATCCCGAATCATGATTAAAATCGCGCGAAGTTTTTCCCGCTGAGATTTGGGACGCCCAATCATAATATTATCGATATCATATTGACCCGTTTCCGCATCAAATCCCACCTGTTGAAGAGAGACTTGAACAAGTCGTACCGCGGCTTGCGCATCTTCAGGTAAAACCTTCTCTCGTAACGCCATTTTCGCATGAGCCTCAGAAAGTCGGATAAGGGATTCTAATTGGCGCGCCGTTATCGGGACCGGGGCATTTTCCCGTTCTCCCGATTTCCGCATACCCAAATAAAATTCTTTGACAACGTTCAGTGCATCCTCTGAAAGCACCGGACTAATCCCTCGACGAGCATACGCGATGTACTTCCGAAGCAAATCAGCAGAAATGGGCGGCTCCTTTGACTGCCCCCGATCTTGATGAAGCGAAATAATGTGATCAGCAGTACGCTCATCACGCTCCACCTCAGGGACATCAGTAAGGGTAAAGATCAAGTCAAATCGTGACAACAACGTAACAGGAAGATTCACGTTCTCCGCAAACGACCGCTCCGCAACATACCGCCCCAAATTCGGATTCGCCGCAGCCAAAATCGCCGTCCGCGCATTAAGCGTCGCCACAATCCCCGCCTTTGCGATCGAAACAGTGTTATGAAGGAGTAAACCATGACTAACAAACCGATGGCTGGGTTCTATAGTTAAATCGTAAACGTATGAACACGACCATTTTCCAGAATTCTCAATTCGCTTGATTTCCTTTACTTTGAGATATCTAATGTCACTACAAAATAGAGAATCTAATCTTTCCAAATTAGTTCGAATTTCGTCCAACTCAGTGTGAACTTTATCCATTAAATCAGTCAGGGTAGCTTTCCGTAATTCTTCGGAATAACCTCCGCGTTCCATATAATCAATGAATGATCTAGAGCAAGATATTTCCTCAGCTGCTTTTTCTTGAGACCAGCGAAGAATTCTTCGGGCATCACGGATTGACCTAATTGAAGAATTAGCAGTTAATTGGGCCTGTTGAAGAGCCGCTCTGATAGAATTGAGATGTTTAACAAGAAGTATTCGGGTGATACCGTGATTATCTCTAATCGCTCGATAAAAAGTTCCCCTGTAAGGAACTCCAATCCGTTGAAGTAATTCTTTTACTTGGATTCCATATTCAGGAGGAAACACATCATGATTATAATTTGATTTTCTAGAACGTTCTACAAGTTTCTTGATTCGCTTCCTTCGAGGATCCCATAATTCGACTATTGTGTCAAAGAATTGAGAAAGGCTGGACCCACGGATGTAAACTTTGTAAGATTCATTGTGTGAATCAATTACAATTCGACTTTGGATTTGTAGGCATAGTAACAAATCTTGGTAGTCATATGCAAGTCTTTGTGATGAGGTTCGAAAAGAAAGGGCTTCAGATTCTAAGCTACCATCTCCAAGGAAGGCAGCTTGTAGAAACTGTATAACAGCTTTTTCCCCAGATACAAAGACTTGTTGAGGTACTCTTTTTTCTATTGACAACTTCATGAGTTCAGGAAAGTTAGTGTTGAAGAAGTCCCGAAGTTTTGAAGATACAAACCTTAGCGTACGATTTTTTTCGACATAATCGATGCCATCTAGATCAAATTGCCTTTTCATGAGACCAATTAAATCGTTTATAATATCACGATTTGAATTGCTAAAGCCTAGTTCAGCAGAAGCCCCATCGAAAGAGTAACCTTCCGAAACAAAATATCCAAGAATTCGAGAAAGTTCAGGTGTTAGCCGTTCCGGGAGTTTAATCGGTTTTGCATTAAAATGGACGGGAATGTCAGTAGCAAGTACGGCTCCAGGATTATGACCACAGGGAATTCTTCGTGGAGCCGGCACAAAGCTGTTATTTTGAAGCTCAGAAGCAGCTACTGTTGTGATTTTTCCTCCATCAAATACAAAGAGAGGATGTTCGGGAGTAACAATTACTGACCGCCCATTTGAGTAAGTAATTCGATAGAAGAAGTCTGGAGCAGGATGTCTACTAATTCTATCAACCGGAACCGATTGAACTGTAGAGTTTTCGATAGTAAAAAGGTTAATCTCCAAGTCAAGTGCATCTAGGATTTCACAGTCTATTCCCTGTACGACATTGCCGCAAAATTGGTTGAATAAGTCATCTACAAATGAACCAATTTCGATTCTTGTGCCAGTTGAGAGTAATAATTCTGTAGATGGATGATAACTGTGTTGTTCCATCGCCTCATGTATAGCAGTACGATCCTGTGGTCGCATCTTGTCGAATTCATCGATGCACGCCGTTCCTCGATCGGCGAGGACGAGGGCTCCGGCTTCGAGGGCGAATCCTTCGGTGTCTGGATCGCGGAGAACGGCGGCGGTGAGTCCTGCGGCTGTTGAACCTTTTCCTGAAGTGTATAGGCCACGTGGGGCTATTTGGGCCACATACTTGAGGAGTTGCGATTTAGCGGTTCCGGGATCGCCTACGAGGAGGATGTTGGAGTCACCTCGGATTTTTACTCCATCGGCAAGGGCTTTACTGACACCCCCAAAGAGGAGTAAGCATACAGCTTCTTTGATATCGGTGAGACCATAAATCGAGGGAGCTATTGAATTAACCAACTTTCGATGGACAAGGGGGTCTT
>JAEOTD010000027.1 GCA_016839995.1 Candidatus Hermodarchaeota archaeon | reverse complement strand
ATTCTTCAGCGTGTCTGCTATCTGGCTTCGACCGGCTCTCATGGTTGGCTCAAGTCTCATCTTCATCTTTGCTTTTACAGTCAGCTTCTTTGCAGCACCAGATGAATTAATGGAACCTGATGAATTGCTGGAAGAAGAAACTGACCCCTTAGAAAAACAAGTACTTGAAGATGCAGAATCGATGGAAACGGATGAAAGCGAGGAAACTTTGGTCTAGAGGTTCTTTAGGAACTCAGGAATCACAGAAAGCTCTATTAGCGGAATATACATCCAGGTGCGATCGAAAGTTCCCTTAGCATAGTCCCATTGTTCCTCTGGATCCGCCTTGTATTTGATGAAGACCCCTTTTGGTTTCTTATCCGTTTCAACGTAAAGAAAGAGAGGCATACCTTCTAGATTGTACCAACCTGGAATTGATGTCATTGTTCCCATGATATACTTCTCTCCTTTCTTGAAATAGAGAATTGTAGCTGTTCTTTCACGAGCAGCCCACCAATGAACCAATCGAACCAGGTTATCCAAATCCTTGAGCTTCATCAGTGTGGAAGGCTTCAGTTCAATATTCGTCACTGTTATCAACGAGCGTCATAAAAGCATCTTTAAGATAAAGGCTTTGCTTGCTTGAAATGTTATTAATAGCATTTTTGAGGAAGCTTGTAGAGGGCTAGAGTGTTATGGAGTTTCGTGTTGCTTGTGCCCAAATGGACATCGCCCTCGGTAATAAGGACGTTAACCTTGACTCAGCGGTTCAAATGGTAAAAGAGGCTGCAAATCGAGGTGTTGACCTAATAGTACTACCAGAACTCTTCACGACGGGGTATTGTTTAGATAAGGCTGAAAACCTTGCTGAACCACCCAAGGGGCATTCCATTGAGCTATTACGTGATTTGGCTGGTCGTTTTCGAATCTTCATTGTAGCAGGGAGCTTGTTAGAAAAACGTGGCACACAGATTTTCAATACCAGTCATTTAATTGGGAAAGATGGAAAATTACTTGGGCACTATGATAAAGTCCATTTATTTCCACCTTTTCAAGAACACCATTATCTTACTGCTGGCTCTGGTGCCTCCATTTTCAAAACTGAACTTGGGCTCTTTGGTGTCATAATTTGTTTTGATCTGCGATTCCCTGAGATTACAAGAAAACTTACTCTTAATGGCGCCCAAGTCCTTTTTTGTCCAGCCGAATTTCCAGCTGAAAGAATCGCCGTATGGGCTACCTTACTGCGTGCAAGAGCAATTGAGAACCAAGTGTTTATGGTTGGATGTAATCGCGTTGGAAGTGATGGAAAACAGCTCTATGGAGGACGAAGTGCGATAATCAACCCCGAGGGTAAAACCCTAGCACAAGCAGATGATACACCCCAATTAATAGAGGCCACAATTACGCTTGAAGAGATTGCTGCAGTTCGAAAAAGTATGCCCGTGTTGAAGTACATTCGAGATGAATTCTAACACAATATTCGCTGAATTCGATCAAATCGAAGATTGAAACAACTTAATAAAAAAGCTCCTATGTCAGTTCTGAACGACGTTTGAGATATTTTTCGCGGAGACGTTTATAGGTCTCTTCCTCAACGCCTCCCGCACGATTCCGTTGTTCTAACCTAGCAAGTAGTTCATCTATTGCCCGACGCTCAGATGAGGCTTCTTCACTGGATAGAGTAGAATCATTAGGATTGGTGGGAATCGATGAATTGGTAGAAACAGGTTCATCGCTTGCTGAATTTTGCACAGAACTGGAATTTTCAGTAGGGGCCGCTACTCCGTTTTGTTCAAGTTGTTCTTCTAACTTTGCCATCTCAAGCTCAATTGCATCAAGTTGTTCCTTAACCTGTTGATCCATTTCCGCATCTTCTTCAGAACGAGTGCGCCTAGATCGCAGAAACCGTGAACTCGACGGTTGTGCTTCTTGGAGGCTCGAGTTTGCAGTATTAGTTTGGGAACTATTATTACTCATTGCCCCCGGTTCAACGACAATGGTTTCTAGTTGCTCTGCCCGTTTACCCCGCTTAATTCGTGGCTTAGGTCTTGTGGATCTCACGGGTTCTCCAGAAGCCGTTCGTGCTCCATTAGGAGGCAGGCGTGAAGGTCCAGTTGCAGGCGAAGGTGTTGCTCGGCGGTCAAGTAACAAACTAGCGATAATAAAGGGAATCAGAGTAAAAATTAAGACGTTTACAAGACTGCTTAGACCGGGTAAAAGACTGTCAAGTAGTAGTGCTGAAAAAAGAAAAGCGTCAATGATTAAAACAACCGCAACAACTACCCAAATTCCGATGATGGCGGCTGTTCGCTTACTGGGCATACTTCATGTGTCACCTGAGTTGGAGTCTTTTACTCCCCGCTTCGCAGATGCTTCGCGTCTCTTTTTTGATTTCTCCATCCTTGCTATATACTTGTCGCGTAACCGGATGTATAATTGCTCTGAGATTGCGCGTTTCGCAAGCTTCTCATCAAGAGTATCCAAGAGGTGTTGTATGGCTTTTTCCGAAAGTTCCTCAGAAGTTGTTTTTTCATTTTCAAAATCATCAGAGAATACAATAGGAGTACCAGGAACTGGATCTGTTGCTAGTTGTTCGTTGAGAATTTGAATACGGTCTTCTAATTCTGCTATTCGCTGTTGCAGTTCTTGTGCCTTCTTTTCAGTTTCTGGTTCAGAGGGGGTTTTTGTAGAAAATTTGAGTTCCTGTTCCTGCTTTGGTTCGTGGGTTTGGGGTTCATGCTCATTGTTCGTTGGAAAAAGTGAACTAATAGAAGGTTCGGTTGAAACCTCACGATTCGGTGTTCGAATTAAGTAGACAATGCCGATTGTTAGGAAACCAATGATAATAAACAAGATGGCAATAACTGGGTTAAAAAAAAGGATAATCAGGAATAATAAGAATACGCCACAAATGCTGTAATTTTCCCAGCGCTCGTGTCTAACACTCATTACTAGCCAACCAAACCGGTATCTCCATGAGGGAACCCTCAGTGTTCTGTGTCCTGTTGTTTCCCTCCACATCTGACACCTTAAAAGATTGTGCGTGATAACTCGTGTAGTTGAATAGCGCACTGATGAACACACATTTAAGCTAATTTTCCTGCAGGATTCCTGAGAGGTTTCAACGAAATGCCAATCCTACCTACTGGTAAGGTTCCTCCCGAAATACTAGCGAAAAGTGTATTTCCCTTTCTCGGCGCTGAAGATGTGGATGTAATACATGGTCCTGGAATAGGGCGTGATGCCGCGGTAATTCGTGTGGGCCGACAAATTGTTGTGGCAACTACGGACCCAATCACCGGTGCTGTTTGTAATATTGGATCCTATGTAATCCACATTTGTGCAAATGATATAGCCACGTTTGGAATACGTCCCCGGTGGTTCTTAGCTTCGATTTTACTCCCTGAAAATGCTGAATCCCAAATGCTAGAAGATATCATGTTGTCGATGCATTCTGCAGCCAAGGAGCTCAACGTCAGTATAATTGGTGGTCATACTGAAGTGACCCCTGAACTGAAACGACCAATTATCACGGGGTTCATGTTAGGGCTAGCTGAAAAGGGTCGATTTGTTACTTCAACGGACGCTAAGGTAGGGAATTTGGTTATTCTAACTAAGGGTGTTGCCATTGAAGGAACTGCGATCTTGGCCACCGAACGAGAAGAGGAACTTAGTGAAAAAATTGGTAAAGACATCGTACAGCGTGCTAAGCAGTTTATTCAAAGAATTAGTGTTGTTCCCGAAGCCATCAAAGCTATGTCAACAGGCGCAGTCACTGCCATGCATGATCCCACGGAAGGCGGCGTCGCCAATGGGTTGCATGAGCTCGCAGAGGCATCAGAACTCGGATTCATTGTTGATAGAAGTAAATTTGTCATTCATAACGAAACGACACAAATTTGTAATCTTCTTGATGTCAATCCTCTTGACCTCATCGCTAGTGGAGCTATGTTAATCGCCGTGGAAGAAAAACAAGCTTCTAATCTCCTCAAGACACTCAAAAAAGATGGCATACCCGCTGCAATAATCGGGCGTCTTGTAAAAGATTCAAAACAAAGGGCGATTATCGATTTTGATGGCTCACTAAAACCATTAGTTCAACCTGTAACAGATGCTTTGTGGGCGGCTCTCTCAAAACCCCTTTGATACTCATACTTATCTT
>JAEOTD010000026.1 GCA_016839995.1 Candidatus Hermodarchaeota archaeon | reverse complement strand
TGGGCTGCTCGTGAAGCTTGGATGAAGAAACCCGAGCTTGGACCGCGAGAACTCCGTGGTCCTATCTGGGAGAGTACAACGGCCCTCATGTTCTTACTTGCAGGGGTCGATGTATTCATGATGATGCATCCAGCAGCCATCAAAACCGTGCATGACCTCATCTCCTGGCTCAGTACACGTATCGACCGGAAACGTGAGGACTTCGTCGACTGGACTCGGCTTGCCCTCCCAAGTAATTAGTTGTAGTGTCGTTCTGTAGACACCACAATCCATTCTAGTACCCATAAGAAAGGCAACACTATTTTGATTGCTTATTCAAGAAGCGATAAGCTTGTAATCCTGCCATTGCGCCTTCTCCAGCAGCAGTGATGATTTGCATCCCGCCACATGTACAATCTCCAGCAGCAAAAATTCCGGTTAAGTTCGTGGCTTGTTGACGAGTCACCTTGATACACCCTTTTTCACCAACACTCACACCAGCTTTTTTCACAAGTGTGGACAAGGGAACCCCACCAATCGAGACAAAGACACCATCTACTGGCAACTCTTGTGGAAAATCGTCCTCAAAAAGTTGGTAAGTGACAAATGTGACCACCTGTTCACCTTGAATCGTGAGAAGCTTTCCTTGAACCAAATCGATGTTGGATTTTTCTTTTGCTTCCTCTACCAGTTTCTGCTCAGCTTCGATATCAGGCGAATGGGTAATCAGGATAACATTGTTGGCAACTGTGGATAGATAGAAGGCATCTTCAAAGGCCTCACTTCCTGAACCAATTACTGCCACGCGTAATCCACGAAAGAGAGGACCATCGCACACCGGGCAGTAAGAGACACCAAGACCAATGAACTCAGTTTCACCAGGAATTCGTAACTTCTTATTCTGTGTTCCAGTGGCCACAATAATCGCATGCCCTAGGAATGTCTCCTCGCGGGTTACAACCTTCTTGACATCATCTTTGAATTGGAGATCAACAACTTCGGTGCCATATTTGAGCTCAGCTTCAAATTTCTCGGCTTGTTTGACCATTAAATCAATGAGTTCTGAACCAGTAATTCCGTCAGGGAAACCTGGGTAATTCCATACATGAGGAGCGGTAGCGGCACGTCCACCATACATTTGACCTTCCAAGAGGAGTGTTTTTTTCCCCATTCGAGCCGTGTATATTGCCGCAGATAATCCTGCGGGTCCGCCGCCAATGATGATAACATCATATTCCTTTTCGTTCATAGTTGTCCCTCGGCGATTTATTTGCTAAGATTTAGGTTTTTAATTTCACTTCATTAACCAGCTGGAACCAAGAGTAAGGTCTCTGTTAGGAATTGTCAAGGTGATACAGAGCCAGATACAAGACGAGATCAGTATCATATCAAACGTCATGAATGGAAATCCGAGCACTTGGGTTAATTCCACTTTCAGAAGATAGACATTGTATTCGTTCCATAGACTCATGGTAAAGTACACGAAGCGTCCGTCTTCTTCGACAAATAGTGGATCGATATTCGGAGCGTAGAACCCAACATATTCAGGACGTGAGATTACGGTATATGGTGGACTCCATGGCCCCCAAGGAGATGAAGCTGTACGGACATTGAGTGTCCTAGCGACATCATCAAGATTCATGAGCATGTATTTTCCAAGGAAATTATTCCACATCACTGAAATTTCTCCCATCGGGGCATCAAGGACTGGTTGAGCCTCTAAGTAGTTTGTAGACCAGAAGGGAACATCACAGGTACATAATCCAGTGAAATACTGGTAGCTGCTCTGGTTGAGAATTTCCGTTTCTGGTACACGAGCAAGGTAGCAAGAGCGGAACCTTCCACTTCCTGTCGCCAAGAAATACAGATATCCGCCTGTTGCAGGAGCGCCCGCCCCACCTTTAACGAGCCCCCATTCAATGAAATTGGAATCCCCAGGCCAAGAAATATTGAGTGCTTCATGGAAGGTATGGCCAGTAAAGGAATAGGCAATACTGGCATTATTGCAGGTCCAGCCTCCAGGATCATCCCAAGTTATTACGGACATATAGAAAATATACAGACAATTCTCGTTGGCGTAAGCAGCGGTCGGAATGACTGTCATTTCAACTTCATCAATTTTCGCGCTGTGAATCAATTCCTTGGCAAGATGAGTTGTATTATCAGTGATCCAGCCGGTGAGCATGATGCCATCTGATGGATCTGAATCCAAAGTGTATGCGATTGTGTTTGAGCGCCAGTCATATTTGTCGGGACCAAATGTGTCGCCGAAGATGAAATGTAGACGGCTTTGAAATGAAACCATGAGTCCAATGTCTGCCCCATATACGTTCACAGGTGTTGTATCATTTAGAGCGTCTTCTCCGGTGAGTTGACAGACCATTTCATGCGGAAGCCAACGAGGAAGCAATTGTAGAATTGCTATTGCACTTCCCACTGTGATTATAATGAGTATAATGAGTGCAATTGCTATCCATCGTCGACGCATGTTTTCACGCCCTATCTTGACGAGTTACTACTCGCTTTGAGAAGGGGGGTGAGGTGAACCAGTAGTTGTCCTAGGAGATAGGTTATTGAAATGATAAGGCTTCCGAAGAGGATGGGAGTATAGAATTTGTTCCATGCAAGCACAATATCCGAGATAAAGAAGAGGAGAAACCCGAAGAAAAGTGATACTTTGAATGGCAGGGGGTAGTCGTCGAAGAACTTAGTTAGGGCAAAGGCAAGAACCGATACGAAGAGGAGAAAATAGCATAATCCTCCAACACTTAATTCGAATATCGCGGGATTAAAGAGGGCTAGCATATAGCCTGCTGCGCAACTAATGATATAGGCCAACCAGATAATGAGGTTTCGGCGATTAAATCGCGGAGAACCTCCATTATTGCTTATAGACCCAGTTGGATTGATTATGAGCGTTGAGAGTTGGCGAAGCGCCAAGAGATAGAACACTTGTCCAAAAGCAAAAGCCACGACGCCAAACATGAACAAATCCAAAGCTATTGGCAGTACTCCTGCTAAGAGAAAATCGCCCAGTGTTCCAAAGACCATGGCAACGAAAAGGAAAAGCGAATAGCGCTTCCAGCGGGCTGTATCAAATTTACGGGCGACTAAGTAGTTGAGGAAGGCAAAAATCGAAAGTAGAATTGAAACACCAAGAAAGGTCCACTGCACAAGAAACAGATCTCCCATTCCTAGGAGGACATACAGGGCACGGAAAATGAAATAGACACTCATCACAATGAGGAGTACGATGAGATAGATAATTCGGTAAAGAGTCCAGCCTTTCAAGTTTGTCCACATATCGATTCACCATTTGTAATGAATGAAATCTAACTGATTCTGTGCTTCTACCTGAAAAGGTTATGGAACTGAAAATCAGATGACAGCAGCTTTCTCAACGGTGGTGAGCCATTGTCCTTTCTCGTTGAACAGTTTCGCGCCTTTGCGAAGAAGTCCCTGTAGCGGCTTTTGTTGACCGCATCGGCGACAGACCTCCATGACCCCTTCAATTGGGCCTTCGGGGTCGTTTTTGAGTCTAGCGTACATCGGTGTGAAATCGTGTCTACCGAGTGTACATCTTGCCATGGAATCACTCGCCTCTTTGTTGAACCTTAACGGTCAGGAGTAACCATTGATGTGACCGTGTGAGGGAAAGGGATTTTTTCACCTATTGGGAAGTGTTCCCTTAACAATATTTACTCTCTATAGTTCTTCTTATCAGTATCCCTTCCGAGCA
>JAEOTD010000148.1 GCA_016839995.1 Candidatus Hermodarchaeota archaeon | reverse complement strand
TTATATCCCACCAACCCTTTCAAAACCATTCCAATGGGGCTATTTTCAGGTAACAAGTAGTTGATATCCCAAACATGCTCGATGAGCACAGGAACGACTCCCGCCTCCTGTAATTCGTGGATGCCATATGCAATCATCCCCGCAGCAAAAATAATGAGAAACACACTGGTAATCCGAAAGAAGGTTTTAAGACTGAATTGTTTGGTGCCCGCAAAATAGATGTAGGCAATTCCAACCGCGACCGCAAAGCCCAACAGCGCTCCAATCCAAATTGCTCCTTCACTAACGGGAAGAACTGTCAGGAACAGCACAGTTTCAACTCCTTCACGAAGTACAGCAATAAAGACAATAAAGAAGATTCCAAGTGTTGCTGTCATGGTTGCAGCAGCTTTCTGTTCAAGCTCCATTTGAAGGGTGGGACCTTTTCGCTCCATCCACACAATCATCGAGACAAGTAATCCTGCAGCAATTAACGTTGTAACACCTTCGAAGATTTGGGCACTGGATCCACTAAATCCGCCAGCAATCCACTGAAATCCGAAAGCAAATGCTATGCTCACGATAATTGCAGAAACCACTCCGGCAAACACTTGCCAATAGCGGTGGCTTCCGCCTGTCCGGGCTAGAAACGCCAAGACTATGCCCACGATTAATGCAGCTTCAAGTCCTTCTCGAAGGGCAATTACAAATCCAGCAATCATTATCTTACCACCTGTTTTTTTAGACCATGCCATTTTTAGGCATGCCTAAATTTAATAAAATTAATCGTGCCTAAAATATAAATCTTTTGAAATAACGAAACAACAACTGCTCTAGAGAACATTCGTATATATAGGTAATTAGGGTGTATCGAAAATTGGCATGGAAAAAGTTAGGTCAAAACAACCAAGGGAACCACTAAGGGTTCCCTGGGCCTCTTGACGGAAGGAATGACACACATAACGTGTGAAATTCTTATCCGTAACGTTTCTTGAACACATTTAAATTTTATTTAATACTTAGCTATAGAACTAAAATACACATAGTGGGATTGCTTGTGAGAAGCTTAGAATTAAAGCGAGCCATACTGCGCCTCTTTAGAGGAGCAGAATTTTATGGATATGAAATCCAAAAACAACTTGCATCGGCAGGGCACAAAATTGAGCTTACACGACTTTACCGGGTTCTAAATGAAATGCTTACCGAAAAGCTGCTTACGGCACGATGGGAAAAAAGCTCCAAGGGTCCAAGAAAAAGGATGTACAGTGTCGGAAAAAGGGGAGAAACTGAATTAGAACAAATTCTCAAAGAGGCCATTGATACGGTTCATGAATTCTACTCCGAGTACCTTCGTAAGATTGCTCCTCAGGTTCTAAATGATTTAGTTCAGTTCATGACCAATGGATTAAGCGACGAGGTTCGAATAGTCTATGTTGTTTCAGAACCCACCGTAATGCACAAACACCTACTCAAAAGCCTTCAACATAGGTTACCCGAGAGCGTAATTTATTTCGTCAAACCCGAAACCATGTCATTTGATGAAAAGTTTTCCAATCTGTCACTTTTGAATGGATCATTTCAGATGATTCCCTTGAAACAGGAGTTTGCCGACCTATTGGTTGTTCCCAATTTATCACGCGTTCATAACTTGAATGGTGCTGTACAAGAATGGCATAGGTTACTCAACAATGAGGGAAAACTAGTGATAGGTTTTCCATCTGTGCTAATCCACCAATATAAGGACCCTTTGACAATTGGTCAATACATGGAAAAAATTGAACACCAAAGTACCAACATCAAAGAGCAATTTGATAAGGAGCTCCTTGAAAACACTCTGAAACATTACTTCAGAAAAATCGAACACACTCATGTTGTCCATTTGACGGTATATTCAATAACAGAAAAGCGATCTTTGTAAAAAGCCGCATTGAATTAGATAAAACAATCAGAGGAAATGGTTCAAATGGTCATTAGAACAAAAAATAACTAACTCTTGAGAATCGATTCAAATCTAAATATAGACTACTAACAATTTGGAGTTCAGAACAGAGAAAAGGTGTTAAAACATCAAGCTCAGGTAATAGAATACCACCGTGGAGGTCTGACGGAGTTGCTCTCCTTCCACATTTCCGATGATCCAGAGTCTCAGCAAGGAAAATCCGCACCAATCCAAAAGGGGCTCATTCCCCTTCTTCAAGGCAAAGGGATAGATTTGTGTGGGGAAGGATTGGGTTTTGGTACTCCGATTCTTCAATATCGTCGCGATTTCTATTTCCCGGGGGCTGGCATGTTAAACCAAGAAGACGCTCACCAACCAAACCTTTGGAGAAAGGTCTTCAAGTTCAATTTAATCGAACGGAAACAAAATGACCCATTAACCAAAATTAATGCTTTTTCTTGGGCGCTTCCACGGATGCATAATCAAATTTATAAAACGAAACCTGGACGACATTTCCTCAAGCTTGTAGCCCTTCTAAACCACTGGGGATTCCATAGATCCGGTAAGCATTTTGCTCCCAATATTTTCATACCAGTCAAAAGCCGAGGAGAGAGCCAGTGTCAATTCCTCATAAGATCCAGCGGGCAGGTTATAGATATAGAATTGAGTTTCGCTAATATTGTTAGAAAAGACCTTCAGTTCGTTTATATTGCCAACGAACTTGGAGGGGATTATTTTACACGCTATTATGATGGTTCAGGAATACAACTTGTAGGACCTCAAATTGAACCTTGGGCGCGGATCCAAGCCCCATGGGCTCTATTTTATGCACCCACTTTAGAATTTGGATTTCGGGTAGAAATTCCTAAAGGAATTACGGCGTTTCGAGGGAGAGAAGTGTTTGAAGGACAGGAGATTTTCTGGTCAGGAATAGTTCTACAGCTTCCCAAGTCCACAACTACGTGTAGCTACAAGGTTATTTTTGGTTCACTGAAGCAGATATTGGGGGAAAAAACAAGATGACTGATGTTGTTCTCGTCTACCCCTATTTTAATGAAGAATTAGATCGTTCAATTTTTCGTTACCCGCCCTTAGGTCTTGGCTATTTGGCTGCGTTTCTTCGAAATGCGGGCTTCTCTGTAGCTTTAGTTGATTGCACATTTTTACGACTCGAGGCAGCGATTAAACGGATAACACAGCTACAACCGAGAATTCTTGGCATTTACTCAATGGTGACTATCAATCATCATGCTATCTTAATTGCACAAAGACTTCGACACTGTGTTGAACTCCTTGTGGCAGGTGGTCCATTACCCACACTTGTTCCAGAGGAATTCTTAGACACCTTTGATGTTGTAGTTCTAGGCGAAGGAGAAGATACCTTTTTGGAATTAGTTCACACCCATTTCCGAAATACCTCGATGGCAAAATTAGACGGAATCGCATTTAATGGAGCTGGGAGTCAATTAAAGGTCAATAACCGCCGCCCGTTCATTAAACGCCTCGACTCACTTCCACTCCCCGCACGTGATCTCTTTCCTAATTCTAAATATCAATGGTACTGGAAAACGTTTCATCAATACACGGCTTCAAGTATGATTTCTACGCGAGGATGCCCCTATCTTTGCGATTTTTGCAGTAACCCTGTTTTTGGTCAGAGTTATCGTGAACGTTCTTCACAAAACGTAGTCGAGGAAATGATACAGATTCGCGATTTAGGCTATGATCGTGTCTTCTTTACCGATGACTGTTTTACCCAAAATCCCCGCCGCGTTGCTGAGATTTGTGACCGGTTATTCCAAGAAAAACAAGATATTGAGTGGATGTGCCTAAGCAGGGCAGATCATTTATCCAAAAAACTAGCAAACCAGATGCACAAATCAGGATGCCGCCGGATTTTCTTTGGAATTGAATCTGGAAATCAAAGGATTCTAAACATTATTGGCAAACAAATTACTCCTAATCAAGCGCGTCGTGCTGTAGAAAACGCTCAAGCCGCAGGGATTGAAACCGGTGGATTCTTCATTTTAGGATATCCTGGTGAAACGAATGAGACCCTGATTGAGACAGTAAACTTCTCCTCAAAACTTCCCTTAGATTATTTGTCCTATTCTTTTCCTTACCCTATCTATGGAACCGGACTATATTCCCGGGTACAAAATCAAATCACAGAACCCGATTGGCGAAAACAACGCGGATCCGCAACGCGCCACGACCTTCTCTTCAAAGGGGTTTTTTCTGTACAAAAACTTCGTCTAGCGATGTATTCAGGATTAGCACAACACCACCTTCGACGAAAAAGCACCCTCGGAAGGGCCACAGCCAAGATTGTAGAAAGTATCTCAAACCACTTTCTGAAAATACTTCGTTGAAAACCATATCTTTAACCGTAATGTCCACCCAATAATTTCCAGTGATTCAAATGGTTCTTTTTTGGTCAACTGCGGAATTAATTTTTGATATTAATTTCATAATCCAAATCATCCTAATCATCCTACTGGTTATTGGTGTCACTCAAAAGCAAACATGGAAATATCACGGCACAATCATGGGAGTAGCTACAATTTCGATGCTAATCACAGTTCTAATTATAATGGGTCCATCATTGGGAGCCAATATGGTTGTCCTACTACTATTTCCAACAAACCCAGGTTCTATAGTAACAATCGTTCATGTTGTGTTTGGATCCCTAGCATTAATACTTGGACTATTCTTCACGATACGCTTTCTATACTTTGCCATTAGTAAGAGGCCTCTCATATGCGGAACGCGAATCCAAATGCGTATTCAAATCGCGATTTGGTTTCTATCCTTTCTTTTCGGTCTGATCTTCTATGTCTACTATTATCTAATCTGACAAAACTTCTGCAGATTCACTCCATTTGGCAAAACAACGCCCTATATTCTTCAAAATACCTTTCAAAACTAAAGACGGACTTATGCTCTCGGAATTTCATTCAAAGGTTTTGTCTGTAATTTTCTGCTTCTTTGTCGAGATGGACTCGTATAAGTCGTCAAGAGTCTTGGGAGGTATGTGCGTCTCTGCTTTTTGATGAAACGTAATTGCCGCCGATGGACAATGAACAGTACACACCCCGCATCCAATGCAGCGATCGCGATTGAGTCTCGCTGTTTTATCATCAAGGGTTATCGCATCCATCTGACATTTCGCAACACACGTCCCACAACCTGTGCAGCACTCTGAATTGATTTGGGCATAATAGTTGAATGCGTGATACTGCACGGGTTTTCTGGACATCTTAGTGCCCAACAATAAGGCACAGCAACACCCACAACAGCTACAAATGTATTCCAGCGCCTCACTGTTACTTGGTTGCAGGATTAATCCATCGGCTTCATTCTCCTCGATAATCGACAACAACTCCTTCTTCGACACTTCACGCCCCCACCCCTGATCAATATACAATCGCGCATAATCCCCAAAACCTAAACAGGTCTCTTGCCGCTGGGTCACTTGACACGCATTGCCCAGAAGACCTTGCGCCTGCCGACACACACAATTAGCCACCACAAATGGGCCCTCAGAAGCCTCTACTAGCTGCTTCACATGGTCGTAATTCGCCACCAAATGCTCCGGCGTGAAGCTCTGCTCAATCGGAATTGTCCGCAATTGCGGTATTCGCGTACTGAAGGTCTCTTGCCCGTACGCCTCCAGACTAAACAAGACAATATCAAAAAACAACCCCGGAGATAACTTGTTGACCTGAAACTCGTAAATCCCAATCATCCACTGAGCACTACTATAGAATTTCATCTCTCCCTCTTGTCGAAAATGAAGTAGACCCTTACTTACCATTCCGTCCAACAAGTGCTCAAGCTGCTCCCGTGACAGTCCTAATTCAGAAAGACGCGAAGCAATCCTATCTAGACTTTCCGAACCCTTCGGTGAAAAGGGCAAATGAACGGCAATTCTGGCCTCCTCCGGAGTAAAGAGTTGTTTCAATATCCGCAGATCTGCACCCGATGATGTCGCTGGAAAACCAACGGGCATACTATCTAAATGC
>JAEOTD010000147.1 GCA_016839995.1 Candidatus Hermodarchaeota archaeon | reverse complement strand
GAAGATCGCCAGGATCGCTAGCATTGAAGATTAGCACTCCAGCAGGTCCATCAGCGACATAGGCAATATTGCCGTCAACGATGACGTCTGTACAGTTACCGGGTGTGTTATAGGTGTCCATGTGAACAGTTGCGCCAAGTGCAGACACATTGCGGACGTACAAGCCCATCGGACCATCGGCGAAATACCCGACATGCCCATCAATACAAAATCCGTAGAGTGCGCCCCAACCAAGAGCTCCGACTGGTTGGATATTGGTTGGGTCTTCAATATCGAAGACTTGCCAATCGTTACTCCCTGTCGCACCAGCACACACCACGTAGAGGAAGTGGCCTTGAACTTCGAGGTCAGTGATATCACCATCGCCTATCCAGTTTGACCACATTGGACCAGGTATGTTGTAGGGATTGGTGACATTGTAGGCAGCTAACCAAGGACCAGACCCAGAGTCTGCTGTGCCAATGTAAAACACATCTCCAACCACAAGTCCTTGCATGGCGAGAGTTGTTGCAGAGCGATCATCGAGTAATTCGAGTTCGGTGGGATCCGTGAGATTGTAGATAGAAATAGCCGGATAGTTGAATTGGGTTGCGTACAATTTACGTCCTTGCACGTCAACAGATTTTACTGGATAAGGTGTTGCCGTGAAGTTAAGTTGACCTCCTGTGATGCTGCGGGTACTTGTGAGGGTTCCATTCCCCCATCCGTCAGCAGTGACACCTGCTCCCAGATAGGTTGTGGATGTGAAATCTTCTGCGTAGTAGCTGGTTGTACCAGGAGTTGGCACTCCGTAAACTTGCAAAGAAACCGGGGAAGTAAACGCGGGTGCGAACGCAGCAAAAGAGAGGAACATCATTAAACTTAACGCTAAGACTAAGCGTGTTTTCTGTGAAAACATGTTGATATCCCCTAAGAGATAGTAGTTACCCTTTAGAGGGATTCCCCTATAAACTCTGGGGGCTAGGTTTGTCAAGACTAAATTAATGTAACAAGGAGAATAAGTCCAACCCACGTGTGTAATAAAATCGAAAAAACGGCCACTATGAAGAGCGAATTAGTGTAAGAATGAACATTGTGCCCTTGGTATAATCATCTTCAACTCGATTTTCCACGGTGACCGAGCCTCCAAAGGCTTCTGAGAGGGATTTTACCACGGATAATCCCAACCCAAGTCCTTTAGCTCCCTCAGTGTAGCGGGTGAACAGCTTCTCTTTCTTTTCCGGAGAGATGCCCCTTCCCCAATCGATCACACTGATTTTCCAGTACTGAACATCCTGCTGTTTGACAGACTGAATCTCGACCTGAATGCGTTTCACGTCCTCAGAGTATTGAAGGGCGTTACGGAATAAATTGATAAAGACTTCAAGTAGCAAATCATTAGCTAGCACAAAGCACTGTCCGAGTTCTTGGTTTAGCTCAATCTTTGATTCGACATCTTCGGGTTCAATTACATGTTCCCAAGCTTCGTTAAGGACGGCGACAACATCGATTCTTACGAGATCCTGTGGTTTCAAGCTGCTAGCCATTTCAAGGCTCCGAACATTGGTGATTAATCGATTGGCCCTATCGAGTGCTAGTTGGATATTGTCAGTCGTTGTGTCAATTACCTCGGTCGGATCCTGGGCAAGAGATAGCAGATCTAATGAGGTTTGGATGACTGTGTGATAATTTCGTAAATCATGCACGAGAATATCAGCATAAAGAGTCGCGCGCTTTCGTTCTTGTTCTGATCGTTCTAGGGCAGAAATGTAGAGACGACCTAACGTTGCCGGTCCGATGATGAACCCTAACAGAAGGAAGAATTGAGCGATCCACCAACCTGCCGTCCAATCAGTAAAAAGCACGCGGATGAGATTTGCAATAGTCCATAATGATAGGGTTCCTAGCACTATGAACCCCATTGACATCCTACCTTTCGACATTTTAATGAAAATGATGAAAAGATAGGTTAGAAAGAACACCGCAGCAAAGCAGACGGCCAATAAGGATATTCGAGTATAATATTGAAAACTTGCCAATGGAAGTATGGCGGAAAGGGTATTTTGTAACCAGACTCCGAATAAGACCACCAAGAGCATGAATACAGAGTGGTAGGCAATCCATCCTGCCATTTTGTCATGTTGTCTATCTTCTGGTGGATTGTAAATCCATTGAACGGTGAGATATAACCAGAAAACTATCATGATTCCTGCAAAGATGTAGAGGAGTGTGTATTCTCCGGTAATCTCCACCCAGGGACTGAGGAATAAGATCGTGGCTTCTATGATGGTCACTGTAACAAAGGCGAGAATTAGTGGGTATCGATGCCAGTGGGGTTGTTGTTTGGTGAAAAGCCATAGAAGCCGGACAATAATTCCGGCAAGGACTGCGACGATAAGATGCGTTAAGGTGTAAATTCCTTGTTCAGGAAACACCGAAATTAAGGGGATAAAAGTGACGACAAGCAAAGTGATTGCAAAAGGGATAACTGCAAGAAGTGCCAAAGCCGAGGCGTAAAGGTGTGCACGATTTTCGCTAATCGCGAAATCTCGTTGAACAGGAATCGCTATTGTTAGGAAGAAATAATACATCATCGCAGCTCTTAACATGATTGAAGCTGAAATGAGAGTGAAAGGCAGAAAGAATGATGCCATCAAGCAGATTGCCGAAGAAACCATGAGTGCGAGTCCAGAAATCAACGCGATTGTATCAAATAGCTCGAGAATCGGTGAACGGCGAACTAGGAGAATGAAGATTACCCCATAGATTCCAAGGCAAATTATCCCTAACCCTAATCCAGATAAAACTGGGTCAATGAGCAGAAGGTTCGGCAAAAGAAAAAAATAAACCAGACCATAAGTGGCAAGTGCACCAAAGGTGAATGCAAATAGAACCACACCACCTCGCTTAATTGTAATTTCTAATTGATTGAATCGTGTTGGAATTAATGCTATAAGAATGAGGAAACCAAGTAGAATCATCTCAACAAGATCAGCATTTATTACAACGAATTCTATGGTTAAGTAACCCGGATTTAGGTGCCAAATCGCAGATACAAAGTTGACGATTGCTGTAAATCCAAAAAATGACAGGAAGATGTATTTCCTGAGTACACTTTTTTTCTGAATATCGAAGCTTACTACTGCGGAACCGATGATGGCGAGAAAGGCAAGAAGGGTATGGAGAATGACTTGAACAGGACTTACATCCCAAATAGGTAAGAAGAGATAATATAAAATGAAAATGGCAATGAGCGCGATGAGTACTCGTAGAGTGACAGGACCTTTGATGGACTGGTCTTTCGGTTCCCCGCTCATGATCCTCAACACGAACTTTGTGTGGTTGATTTTAAAGTTTATGCGTAGAGAACCAAAGGTCACTATTGTAGGAGTTTTACGCAACTCATCTTGGAGGGTTGAGATTTTGTCTTTCTTTAACCGTAACTTCTTTAGGTTAGAGTTTCTAGCCTTTCATGGTGAGTGGTGCTGCATCGAAAATATCTCGTTTTAATTTTGGGTGGATTGTTTTTCGGTATGCTATTGGTTACCACTTCTCAGGTGACAGCTGAAGACAGGCAAACAAGTAATCCTGTGATAATCTATCAACTATCAGGTCAAATCACAGGGGTAACCACACTTTCCATCCAAGAGGTCATCACTCTAGCTGAGACCGAAAATGCACGCCTCATTGTGATCGAGTTAAGCACTACAGGTGGTGAACTCGGTGCTGTCAGTCAAATCATGCAGATATTTGCGTCTTCTCCGGTTCCAATTCTGATTTACGTACCACCTGGCGCTCAGGCAATCAGTGGAGGTTCTTACCTGCTTACCGCTGCTAGTATTGCTGCAATGGGTCCTGCTTCAGTCATTGGGTCTTGTCAACCAATTGTTGGTCTGTTCCCTTTAATAGATCCAGCGTACTTGAACGCCCTAGTTACGCTGATGACTGCTCATGCTCATCTTCACGAGCGAAATGAAACCACAGCTACACGATTCATCCTAGAAAACCTGAATCTAGGAGTGGTCGAAGCTGAGAACCTAGGAAGTATTGAGCTAATTGCGAATTCGTTGCCAGAGCTTCTCGGTACCCTTGAATCCTATACATTTGTGCAACGGGAACTCGTTCCAAACGATTTCACCTATACAATTCTCCCAACCTCACAGCTTGGAAGCTACAATTACTCACAGATAATCCAAGATTTCGATGGCGTTGCATCCGCTCCACAAATGCCCTATTTTCCAAATGAGGGACTTACAATCCTAGCGTTCCTTGCGCATCCTATCATCAGTTTCATTTTACTTCAAGTAGGAATTTGGGGCTTTATCTTTGCATTGAACGCCCCAGGACACGCTGGTGAAGTAGTCAGTATTATCTGCATAGTTTTAGCGCTAGTCGGATTAGGCATCATTGGCATTTCAGTTGCCGGAATAGTCCTCATGGTGCTGGGGCTTGTTTTGTTAATCATCGAAGCGAAAACTGATGTTGGGTTTGCAGGTTTGGCAGGCGTTATTGGTATTGCGTGTTTTGTACTGGGGGGAATCTTTTTCTTGCCACCCAGCCAATGGCTCATTCCAACCCAACTTATGTGGCTTTTTCAAGGCGCTGCAGCAGTCACTGCACTGCTGTTCTCTGCCCTATTTGGATATGCGGTGTACAAAGCGGCAGAAGCCCGAAAATTGACCAGTGATTTTGATCCCAAGAAAATTTCAGGCTCCAAAGGAATCGCTGAAACGAACCTAGACCCAGTGGGTCGTGTCCGAGCACTTGGTGAAAGCTGGATGGCGGTGGCTGAGAAAGGGGTGATTAAGGCAGGTGAAGCCATTGAAGTGGTACGTTTAGATGGTATTCGATTAATTGTAAAGCCCACAGAGCCACCTGATGAATTCACTCAAGAATAGTTAGGGCATTTCTGAGAGAACAGGTCCTGGAGGTGTGTCTTCAACCATCAAGGGTTCCTCTTCAACGATTACTGTCTTTTTTGGTGCTGCTTTAAGCCCGACATATAGGATAACCACTCCTATTGCGCTCACGCACCCTAACCCAAACAAGACCACTACAGGTCCGTACGTTATTATGATGGGAACGAAAATGATGAATTGGGGGATGGCACACAGCAGGGTTAGTGTGGGGATCAACGAATAGATGCCATTCCGAACCTTATCTGGGACAAGATCTAACATGAGTCGTTGATTCAGGATATTACTAAAGGCCCCGAATATGCCGGTGATGATGAATCCCAGACAGATGATTATGGTGCTGAGTTGAAGGTACATGAAGGGAAAGGGAATGAAAATTCCAAGTGGTGGCAGAAAGAAATAGATGGCAGCGAATGCGAAGTAAAATACAGGTCCACAGGTGTGTAATAATCGGGAACGAGGTATCCATTTGGGTGGTTCGAGATTCCGTGTCCAAATTCCAGCTCGTTCAATCCATAAGACACCAAAAGCGAACAGAAAGGTGCGAAATACGGCGATAGCTACAATGTTTAGTCCGAGATATTGCCAATAGATGAGGAAAAGTATCATTTCTGCCCATACGACGATAGTGCTTGACATCAATACCGATCCCAAGAGATAAAGAAGAACAAGACGAGAGGATATGCTGAATTTCAAGCCTTCTTTAAGAATCGAAAAGTAGCTCCGGAGGGAGCGTTTGGGTCGATTCGCGATAACTTCTGATGAATCTCGAAAGATAATCAAAGCACAGAGGCTCAGGACCACACACATTAGTGCTTGAAAGAAAAACACACCTGTAGGGGCGATAACCACTGCCAAAAGGGCTCCTGGAATCAGCATTGCGGTCGCTGAGATTTGGAAGACCATACCCATCCGACCCTGTGCTTTGCTGTATGCTTTACGTTCAGGGTCCTTAGCAGCTGTTCGGTAGTTATTATCAAACCAGGCCATGAGCGCACCCGAATTGAGAGCAGCTGCAAGCGCCGTCAGAAGATAGACTATTAAGAAGAACCAAAAATTCGGGAAGAAAATTCCTAATGCTGTCAGGAAGAATACGATTCCAAAACAGAAGTAAGACGCAGCAAGAATCCACCGTTGTCCAATCCAATCTCCGATACCACCCGTTGGATAGTCCATGACGACTTGAGCGCCCATGGAGATGGCTGCAAGTATCCCAACGAAAGCAAATCCAATGATAATATCAGATGGAAACAGGAGTGTGGCAATATAGATTGAGTAGAAAGTGCTAGACATTGTGAAGGAAAGGGCGGCGAGAGGCATCCATGCGGCTGCAACTTTGGCCAAGTATTGAACGCGACTGGATTCATCCTCTAATCCAAAGAACCGGGCAACCCGACTTGTCACAATCTTAACCTTCTGCCTTTAATTCCCCCAGGATCAACTTCGTCCTACTGCCTTTGTCAATATTGAAAAGGCTTGCTCTGAATCAGTTTTAATAACCCCGTAGATAATAGGCGTTAATACGTTTCTTCTGGTGAATCCTAAATGGGGCTCTTAGGTTGTCATGTAACAGGCGGAATCGATAATGCCCCACAAAACGGTCATGCATTGGGCTGTGAAGCCATCCAGGTGTTTACACGTGGTCCCAGTCAATGGAAATGTAAACCACTCACAGAAGAAAGAATTACCAATTTCCGGTCAGGAATCAAAGCATTCAATATTCAAGCTGTGATGACGCATTCAATCTATCTCATTAATCTGGCAAGTGCAGATCGAACCATTCGAAGGAAATCTGAAGCCGCCTTTCTTGAGGAAATGGATCGATGTGAAGCCCTTGGCATTCCCTATCTTGTTTTTCACCCCGGTTCTTATCGAAATTCAACGGAAAGGCGTGGTATCCGTCGCCTTACTAACAGCCTCCAACGATTACTCAACACGCGACCAAATCAGAGAGTCCAGATTCTTATTGAGAACACTGCAGGAGCGGGATTTCTTCTTGGAGACAGCTTTGAGCAAATTGGTATGATTCTTGACCTAATCGGTTTCCCAAAACGAGTTCATGTCTGTTTTGATACGTCTCATGCCTATGCAGCCGGTTATAATTTACAAACCAAGGAAGATTACCACGAAGTGATGACTGAATTCGATTCAACCATTGGGTTAAAGCATTTGAAAGGATTTCACCTCAATGATTCTAAAACCGAGTTAGCTAGTCGTAAGGACCGGCACGAGAACCTTGGCCATGGGTTCATTGGAGAAGCGGTGTTCGAAGAAATTGTGAATGATTCACGGTTCAAAATACATCCAATGGTTCTTGAAACTCCAGGGGGAGAGGATTGGTTCCGGAAGAACCTTCAACTGCTATTCCGACTTCGAACACAATCAAGCACGAAGTAATAGGCCTCCAAATCGCTGTGGAGATTTAAGCTGTTCTTAAAATGGATGAAATGTGTGTTGCAGGTTAGTCTTGTATTTCCTCGATGAGCATGGGTTCTTCGAGAGGTTCACCGAGGTCTTTGAGTGCAGCTTCAGCATGGAATCGAACTGCTCGCGCTGGATCAGTTAGCGCCTTTCGGAGCTGTGAAGCTAGCGGTCGACCCTTTTCACCCAAGAGATGAATACCACGCACCGCTACGACTCGAACTAGGGTGTTTCGATCACCAAGCATTCGAACATAAGCTTGAAGGGCAGGTTCAGCTGCAGGACCCATTTCTTCAAGGATTTCTAGGGCTTCCATTTTGACGTAAATTTCACCGTTCTTAGCTGCGGTTAGAATTGGTCGAAGAAGGGCGAGAGGATCATATCCCATATCGTATAGGGCATGTGAAACGATGATCTGGATGATGGCATGATTTGTTCTAAGGGCTTCAATCAAATCGGGGATGGCTTCATTAGCCCCTTTTCCATATGTTCCTAAGTGCTGGGCACACTGCAGGGCAAGAACGGGATTTTTGTCACGAAGCCCATTTGTTAACAATAACATATTATCATCAATCCTCACTTCAGCATCCTCGAGAGCAATGAGAGCAGCGGTTTGTACTGAGGGTTGCTGGTCTTCTAGGAGATTCTTCAAAGCCCGCCTAGTTTTGTCTTTTAGCTTCGTTTTCCGGGTAATCCGACCAATAGCTAATGCTGCGCAGATACGAATGTCTTCCCGTTCATTTGTCAATTGTTTTTCAAGGACCGGAATTGCGTTCTCAGCAAGTGGCCCGATGCGAGCTAACGCACAGATAACTTGCCCCTGAACTACGGGTTCAGGATCGTTGATATATTCTATCAGGGTATCAGTGACTTCTGCTGCTCGTGGTCCCATGTGTCGGAGAATCGCCGCAGCCTTTGCTCGAAGATCGGAATCTTCTTGGGAAAACAGTTTGGTGACGTAAGGAATGACTTTAGGACCACCTGAAGCCAGTTGATTGGCTGCGTCGTTACGTTTCCGTTTCTTTGTTTGCATGAGTTGGATTAGTTCAGCGATTTCAGCTTCAGCGAAGTCTGCTTCGGTTGGAATGGGTTCTTCTGGCATGGCAATAAAATCAACAGAAACGATCCAGCTGTCTACTTCGGGGAAGAGAAAGTCAATTCCCAGACTTGTCTGGATCCGGTGTCTGCCAATCATTCGTTGTAAGTATACTTGTCCGATACAACCGATT
>JAEOTD010000002.1 GCA_016839995.1 Candidatus Hermodarchaeota archaeon | reverse complement strand
CTTAGAGCATATGATGAAAAAACACAAAATTCCCGTGATGTGCCCAAGCTGCGGTGGGTTAGTAAAGTTAGATGCCGTCTTCTTCGGGGAAGCCTTACCACAACAAGAACTAGCGATGGCTATAGAGATGGTTAGAAAATGTCAATTGATGCTGGCCATTGGTTCATACTTGGTAGTTTACCCTGTAGCCTCACTTCCTACAATTGCTCAACAAAGTGGTGCCCAGTTGATTATTATTAATCAAGAACCAACACCCTTTGACCCAGAAGCTGATCTTGTATTCACAGCTGAAGCTGGAGAAACCTTAACGGCTATTGTTGACGCAGTGCGAAAGCTCAAATGACGTTCTTAGTGACGATGCCGATACAGAGCTTGGTGATTAGCATACTGCAACTCTCGACGGACATCTTCACTGCCAGGTACTACCGGTAAAAGGCTTAACCGATTCTGATGCCGAACCTTCAGGGATTTCGGAAGCTCCTCACCCTGCGGATGTTCAAATGGAAGCAGAAACCGATAATCCTTCCCAAGAATACCGGCAATCCGAGACATAATCCGTTTCGATTTGCCCCCATGTTTATGCCGATAATAGCTCAGGTACAGGAACCCCCCAATAATCTTGATAATTTGCCGGTTAATCCATGTATCTTTGATATCGCCCAACCAAACATCCCGCCAATGATGAAGGTTGTGATCCCAACATTCAAGAAACATTTCCCATTGTAACTCAGTTAGTCGACGGAGGTTCAAGGTCTTTTCCTTTCGTAACGCACAATCTTCGAGAGAGACAAAGAAAAGAGGTACAAAGAAGGTCTTGAACCGGCGCATCCGATGAATTAAGTCAAGAGTATGTAACACATCCTCTTCGGTTTCCTTGGGTAATCCAGTTACAAGTGTGCATAACGGTACCCAGTTGGCATCATTTAGAATGCCATAGGCTTCACATACAATTTCAGGCCATTCGCTCACATCATAGGGGAGGGCTTTACCTCGCATGTGTTCTTGCATTAATCGTGGGCTACCCGTCTCGACACCTACTTCAACGGTAACAACGGGGTCACCTTGATATGTGTATCGGCACTTATCACCAATTGTTTCAGAGATTTCTTGGACCATCTGAGGATCAATTATTGCAGGTGCTAAGGAAGCGTGTGCCGTTTGGATATATTCAACTCCTGGTTCATCAAGAACGGCTTTATAGACGCTCACAACCGCCTTACGATTTGGAAGGAATCGCTCTTTGGACCCATACAAGAAAACATCATCGGTGTTCAAAAGAATCATATTTGCTCCGCAGCTGAGATTCGCTCGGACTTCTTTGAGGATTTTCTCAATTGGGAACGTTCGTCGATATTTCATGGTGGGCGAACAAAACTGACACCCTCGACCGCAGCCTCTTGAGATTTCAACCGCACCGTATATTGCTCCTTTTCTGATGGCAGGAATCTCTTCATCAGCAGGGCGCTCCGATTTAACAATGGGGGGGAGTACTTCACCCCGAATTGCTTGTTCAAACAATTTGGCAGCAGTACCTTCTGATTCACCCATCACAATACAGTCAACACCATATTCTTTCCGTAGCTTGGGATTCTTCAACTGCCATGAACCAGCGCCTCCTAAGATTCGCGGAACCTTGTATTTGTTGAGCGCTGGGTTTTGGGATAGCCGCCAAAACTCTACCCCGGTTGCAGAGACATAACCAAGCCCGGTCAAGGAGGAATAGGTCATACTCACATAGGCCATCCCTAATGGATCCATACTTGAAACGCCGACTACTTTGGTTTTTGGACCCATAACCTGTTTCAACTGCCGGGGATGAACAGTTATTACATCATCTTCATCGAAGCCATTTTCTAACAATGTAGCTTCGATTTTTCGAAGTCCATAAGGCGCAAAGGGCGCTGAATAATCGGGATTTGCCTTATCAGGCTTATACAGTCGTTTTAATACAAAAGCTGGGAACAAACGACCAGGAAATCCGCCAGCAAATGCCATGAATGGATCTGCATCCCATCCTGCCATTTCAGCAACAGAAGCGGTAAGAACTACTTTTTTGCCACCGTTTTTTCCCATCTTATCATCCCAAAAAGATTACTTTGTGGTTAGTTCAACTGGTCATAGATTGGCGAGTAAACTCTCGGCGAGTTCCAGCTTATTATGTTTTTCGTCGAACGGTATGTCCTCTTATCCTATACTTATAAACTCGACTAGACTTCCAATTGAAGCCAATCATTGGGTAGCTGCGGTCATCGGTACATCCTTGACACGTACAAACGGAATGAACGTGGGAGTAGCCACTTCCCACCACTGCACTTGTCGTGCAGTCTTACCCAACGCTTCTATATTCGCATACATTCTAAGTAGGTTGTCTGCGATTCGAAGCTTTTGAATCGGCTGACCAATTTCACCCTTTTCAATGAGAAACATGCCATCTCGTGGTATCGTGGAAAACGTCCCTTCAAGCTGGTTGGTATAGCGCATGTACCAGTCAGATGTCACATAGATTGTTGGTCGCTGAGGTTCCAGCAGCTCCTCAAATGATGCATCTCCTTCGGAAAAGACAACATTCGAAAAGGCTGGAATTACAAGTTTTGAACCCATTCCGAAATTCACTAATTGGCAATTACCTGTGCTATTCGTCTGAGCCATTCGGGCAGAAGAGGCATTATGAACCACTCCTTGAAGAACTCCCTGCTGAAAGATGGGTGATTTTTGTGTCGGAGTTCCTTCAAAATCAAAAGGCGCACTTCCCAAACCATTCGGTTTCCGCCCATCATCCCAAATGCTCAATACATCAGGAGCCAGCTTTTCCCCAATCTTGTCTTTCAATGGGCTCATTCCCATCATCAACAAAAGAGGGTTAGCTCCTTCAGCAAGACTACCCAACACATCTGCAGCAACTGTTGGGTGCATGACTAAATCGTAGGTCCCAGCTTTCCCTTGTTTTCCTCCTACCGCAAGTTTCGCAATTTCGCCTGATTCATGACCTGCTTGGGTGATTTGATTTTCAATGTCACTCAACATTCGACCAACAGCGATTCCTTGACCCTGGCTTTCTGAGTCAACAAAACTCCGTAAAGTGATTCGATATGACGAAGCCGGAAATTCACCACTGAACCCTTGAGATGTTTCTAATACATTCTGCGTTTCATCGAAGAAGAACGAACCAGCTGTCCGTCTTGCACCTGCCTTCTTTGCCTGGTTTAGTGCCGCAGTAACTACGTCAGGAGCCCGGTCGGGAAAATCATGAATCCGTTTATCATACAACTGATCAACTTTCGTTGGTGTACGAATATTCTCTTGTAATCCTGAAAACAGGGGAGTTGGCTGCAAGCTTCGAACAAACTTGATCAGGTCCGCCAATTCAGAATCCACCACTTTCCGTGTTGGATTATAAATCTCAGTTGTCCCAATTCGTCCCTCTATCGCAACAAAAACTTCGAGGATAGTATATTTCCATTGTTTGAAGATATCAATCTCTGAATTACTAATGCGAATCTGATGCTCCAGCACTTCTCTGGCCTGTACAACCGCTTGTCCATCTGTTGAGGCGATTTTCAAAGCATGATCTACAAGGTCTTGTAAGGTTTCTTTTTCAGTCATGTTGGAACACCTCCTAGCCGAATATCACGCAGTCTCATTGCATCAGGACCTGCTGTCCAAACAGGAATCGCCTGCATGGGAATGGATTTCCCACAAAACGCCATCTCAGCAGTAAATCCTTTGGAACATGCGTCAACAGCGTCAAACAATCCACGAGACGTCAACTCAAGGACTGGACGTCGGACAAACGTGTCAGTGATTTCACCATCCTTAATCAATCGCGCGTACGAACCAACATATTTCGATTGATATCGGCGGTCATCAATGTTCCACTCGGTGAACGAGTGCAGGTACACTCCAAGTTTGATGTCTTCGATTATCTCGCTATAAGTATGGTCGCCGGGGGCGATGTAGGTGTTAGCCATCCGGGGAATAGGTTCTCGGTCATAATTTGTAGCTCGTGAGGATCCATTTGATTGTACACCTGCTTTAGCCGCGGATATTCGGTCATGGAGCATCTCATGGGCGATGCCTTCTTTGATTAGATATCGTGGTCGAGCCTTTACTCCTTCATCATCATAGAGATAGAATCCTCCGCTTTTAGGAAGGGTGGGGTCATCAATTACCGTTACTGCTGGTGATCCTACCCGTGCAGACCCGACATCAATATCCATCCAAAAGGACTCCCCGGCATTCACGCCTTCACGTCCTTGGATACGATCGGACTCTGAGGGATGACCGCAATTTTCATGAGCAATAATCCCTGCTACTTCGGGACCTACAACTACATCGACTGGTTGGTTAAACGTGATGGCTTTAGCTTTGTCTGCAACCTCTTTCGCCTTCCTCCCCTCTTCGATAAAGCTTTCACTTATTTCTGGTGAATCAAGAGTTTCCCATCCACCACTGGTTCCTCGTGACACTCTACGTTGTTCGGTGCCTTTTTCACCCTGAGCTGTTAACAAAGTCACATATCGAAAAAGACTATAATCGGTTTCTATCTGTGTCCCTTCATTGGTTGCAATGTATTTTTTCTGAGTCTCTAGCGAAAGGAGGAAAATACGGTAGGGAAATGTCTTTTCATCAAATGCATCTACGAGCGCTTTGTCTGTTTCTAGGATTCGGTTGAGCTTATCTTCTGCAGCGATATCTGCAAAAGGTGTTTTTACAGGAACTTTCCATTTCGTTTGTACTGGCGGTTCTTCAGACATCGTTAAAGGAGTTTTTCGCTTTGAGGCATGTGCCAACTGAATAGCTGTTTTAACAGCTTTTTCTATCTCCGATTTTTCCAACTTGGGAGTGGCTGCAAAGCCAATTCCGCCATTAGCTAAGACCCGAATACCGATTCCAGCGGTTTGTGTGAGTCCCGCGGTGAGAATGGCTCCGTTTCTGGTTGAGTATGCATCCACTTCAGAGTCTACGTAACGGAGTTCAACATACTTGGCGCCCTGTGCGTCGCCGTATTCGACGCCATGGTGCACTAAATCATGAAACGTCATAAAATCAAATGCAGTTGTGAACTGAGTCCATAAAAGCCGTACTCATCATTAAGTTTTCATGGCGTCTGGGTGAGAGTCTGTTTTCATAAGCAGCTGCTATTTTTCCCAGAAATATTTCCCTTTCTCGTAGATGACGAAATCGTCGGCAAGGATTTTCCCATCGGCTTTCATATTCTTGATTATATCGATGTGGACTGCGCTTTGATTTGTCCCCTTACATTCAGGATAAGCATTTCCCAGAGCACAATGAATAGTGTCACCGATTTTTTCGTCAAAAAGCATGTTCAGGGTGTACTGCTGAATACCTCGGTTCGTCCCAATTGCCATCTCTCCTAAGAACCGAGCTCCATCATCAACGTTCAACGCTGCATCCAAAGCTTCCTGGCCTTTCTCCGCAGAATAGTTAATGACCTTTCCGTCTTTGAATTCAAGACGAACACCCTCTACTTCTTTTCCTGCATAGAGGAATGGAATGTCAAAATAGATGTGCCCTTCAACCGATTTTTCTTCAGGGCTAGTGAAGACCTCGCCACTAGGCATATTGTGGGTTCCTTCTGAAGAAACCCATGATCGTCCCTTTGTCGAGGCTTTCAAATCCGTTTCCTTGCCTACAAATCGGATGGTCGAATACTCTTGGAGTTTATCACGGAGCTTGCGCATGAGTTTCGCTTCCTTCTCCCAATCCAGCAGGGTTGCCCCGTACACGAAGTCCTGATAGTCAGTCAAACTCATTTTTGCCTCTTGGGCAAGGGCTTGATTCGGATGAAGGGTTAGACACCAGCGTTTGTTTAGGACTTCTTCGGAAATTGGATTCGTGGTTTTCCGTCGACGCATGAGTCGCTTTGGATCCACACCCGCAAACGTTCGAGTATTAGACGGAGATCGAAATCGGAAAAGTACATCTGAGGTCTTTATCGCATCCATCTGGTGTTGTGGAAACAAGTCTAAGGCGGCATCAGTTGCTGAATCCATATAGCCCCGACTCAGTTCGGATGAATCCATAATCGTCAGGGTGGCTGCACCCCGCTCCGCGCATTTCTTAACCACTTCAACTGCGAGAGGGTGAGCATCTAAGTCACAGATGATGTACACCATCTCACCTGCTTGAACTTTGGTAGAGTACTCTACGAGAATACGCGCATGTTCTTTGATTCGTGGATCAACCATACACGACAACCTCAATTAAGCGATTATACAGAAGAGAAATGAGAGGTCATATAACTTATTTGTTGAGAAGTCCCCGTCTTTTAAGGCGGGGATGAATCAACCCAATAGTTATCCGCACCCCCCACAGCCTAAAAAAATCATCGACCACCCTCCATGCCTTAACATGAAAGAGGCGTGTTTGAGGTTAGGTTTATTTTTCCAGATTATTACAAAAAACTCAAACCAGCCATAACACTTTTGAAATGAGAGAACGCAACCCTCAACCCAACGCTCAAAATAATCG
>JAEOTD010000025.1 GCA_016839995.1 Candidatus Hermodarchaeota archaeon | reverse complement strand
TATCTAATTTGAGCGAGGTGTGATGGAACCTTGGCTTCGGCTCAACCTCCAGCAGGGTTAACTATCTCTATTAAGGAACATGAACACACTCGGTTAACAGCGGATAATACCATTACCCGTTTTGACCCACGTGGTCAGGTTATTGTGAAGAATAACTCAAGACAATTTGCCGTTTGGGACGCAGAGCTTGAACTGAACCGGCAAAACCGAACCACGTTAGGAACGGATATGCTTGATATCGGTAGATTAGATCCGATGACCGAGTGGGAAAAGGAATTCATCATTAAAGAAATCGAGTCTCCTATGCTTCTTCTTTCTGAGTCACTCGATACCTTCCATGAACGTGTTGGAATCAATAATGCCTTAGTATTCGAGTACAAGATGCCCGTAGAAATCAGCTTGAACTTACGAAATCACTCGGGGGGAACAATCCACGACATTGTTGTCACTAAAGAAATCCCGCCAATTTTCAAAGACATTGATATTCAACAATCACAGTTGGGGAAAGTAGAATATGACCCAAAGGCCGGACAGATTGTCTGGACAATTAAGGAGCTACCCTCAGAACAGGTAGCTGTTCAAAGAATCCGAGCCAGTATTACAGCTGAAGACACAGAGCCTAAACCAGGAGGAAGGGTTCGAGCAACCTATCGCATCTCCGATGTAGTCCGCAGCACCTTAGTGCCCACGCTTCATGGATCGACAGAGACAGAAGTGAGTGTAGAGAAAGAGGAGAACTCTATGCGCGCCGGATTCTGGCGGTGCAAGACCTCATTAAGAAATGCCAGTGAATTTCCCTTGCGCCTTGAACGTGTACAGGTGGTGTTAACTGCACCTGAAAACGAATTACTCTACGAGGGAACCCCGAATCTTCGCTTAGAACCTGGTGAGGTTTGGGGACATGAACTTGAAGTCAGTGCTGATCAACCCGAATTTGATGTAATTGCCCTCTCCACAGTTGAAGCACCAATTCTTCAAGAAATCGTTGGCACCATCGAGAAGGCGGAGACAATCTTTCCAGTCTTACGGATTGAAGGTAACAAGAGAGTTGAACCACTTGAATTGCTTGCCTGGGAGCCAGCACCCGTTGCTGTCACATTACAAGCCAAGAATACAGGGTCAATAGACTGTGATGATATCATCTTTATTGAAAAACTTCCTCCAGGTTTTGAGCCACCGGAAATGACTCAAATTCGTGTTCGGGTGGCTGATAAACCAATTACACGGAATCTAAAGGTGGATATCCGACCCAAGGATCGAGACTTGAAAATACCTCATACACTCCGGATTCATCTTCATGATCTCATCGAAAATCACTCGCCAATGAAACCTGGAGATACAATCACCGCAAATTACATCACCATCGCTCGAGCCCCCAAACCGAATTATGAACACCCTCTACCCGTTACAATTGAGGGAAACACCTTTCCTCCCGGTCCGAAAGCCACAGCAGAAGTGCCTGAATCAATGGCACCCGTAATTAAGGTTCGAGCAGTGGTTCGAAAACTCCGAAAAACACGAACAGTTGCTCCCACCTCCGAAGTAGGTGAATTACTCGTCACAGTGACTTATGTGAACGAAGGAGAATCCAGTCTCCATGATCCTGAGCTTCAGGACCTAATTCCCCCCAACTTCGAATATGTGGGTGTTCCCCCTGGCACACCAGAACCTACATTACGAGAAACAATGAATGGCACCGTAGTGATGTGGGCGCTGCCAACGATGATGAGCCGAGAGAGCTTCGTTGGAAAATACAAGTACAAACCCAAAGAATAGCAACAGTACTAATAGTACCAGGTATCGAATTTTGGCTCTACAAGTGCTCGATGTGCATCATTTGTAGATGCCGGACATATCGTACTTAGAGGACAGTTACCACCACAAGACACCGGTAGTAATTGTTCGACAACGAAACAGTTTGTAGTGCATCCTGATACACATATTGGGTTTGTGACAACACAACATTGTCGTCCGAAATGCCAGAAGAAATCATCTAATTCCAGAACGGACCGCTTCGCATACTGTCCTACCTGGAAATATGCATCTCCGATTTTTTCACGTAATAATACGTCTATGGCTTGAGATATGGGAATCTGCTCTCGAAGAAGTGCTGCTAAATCTGAAGAAACCGTGACGATGTTGGTTCGGAGAGCAATTCGGGTGAGGTGATTATCGACAGGAATCCGAATTCGATTCTCATCGATAATAGTCCAAAGGTTTCGACGGAGTAAGAATTTCAAGAGCAAGTAGCTTTTCTTCTTTGCAGGATCCTCATAGGCTTTGAACTGTGAAAGCCAGTGTAACAGCCCGGAGTTAGCTTTCTCCGGTTGAGCAGATACTCGATGTTCTGCTTTTTCTAGTAAATTTAGAACTGAACCTTCATATCTCTCCAGAAGGAGCTTTCCACCATTTCGGAGGAGTGCAGCTCTTTCCTCAGGATTGCGTATGGTGACTGGAACTGGATGGGTAACTGAAAACCAGTCAGCGACCATTTCATCGGTGATGTGAGCCATGGCTTTGGGATGAAAGGATTGGGGATTTTCTTTGAACTTCTGTAGGCTAAGATGCCAAAGGAGGTCAGCACCTTGGAAATATCGGCCTTCGATGGTTCCTTCAAAACTTTGGTTAGGAGGGCTTGTACGATGGTCAATACCTGTGACAAAGAAAAAGAAATGAGCAACATCTTCGCGGTCATAAGTGGGGGCGGGGAATAGTGTTGATTCCAGGAAGGTTTCAGCTTTAGGCTGAAGTTCACCTAATCGGTGACCTAGACGGTGGCACTGGGCTGGTGAAATCGTCACTGAATTATCCACAGAAATTGACACACCCACCCCCCTGCAAATAGGAAGGAATAAAAGTCTTTGTTAGAAGAAATCTATGACGAGTGATGTCTGATTTTAAAGATGCCCAAATGGATGATGTTTTCCGACAAATGACGGAAATCCTTGAAAAGACACTGAACCGTATCAGCGAAGTCGAGCAACATATCTCAAAGGATTTAGAGAGTATTCGTCGGCAATTGGACGCTGTTGGAGTTCTAAAAGACAATATTGCCAACTTGAATAATCGAATTGATTCGCTAAGTAAGAAGCTAACAGAACTCAGTAAATCGGAGCCACAGGAACTCAATCGTATGATGATGCGTTCCATCAGCGAATTAGATAAACGGATGCAGATGTTCACCATTACAGAAGTACTTTCGCGACTGGAAACTGGTCATGAATTTGCCCCACGAACAATGACTAGTGCCCCAGCGCCAAAACCTGTTGCAACAAAGACACCAAAAACACCGAAAGCCGCTGAACCAGCTCCAACCAAACCAGAACCAACTCCTGCCGCGAAAGCCGAGGTTGATGCCGTAGCTGAAACTACAGGTGATGGGGCGCCTTGGCGTGAGAAAATGCGTGAAAAGTACGGTCTGAAGAAGAAGCCTGGAAAGGTGTAGATCACACTATTTCTTTTGGATTTCAAGGTAGCGTCGAATTAATCGCTCCATGCGTAGACAGTATAATGCATCTTGGGCTGCTTGTAGGGTTTCGGAGAGTAATTCTAAGGCCTGGGCATCAGCAGAAGAGGATCGGAGATCACCCAAGGATTCGAATCCTTGTGCAATGGTTGCTGCTAGTTGGGAATAATGAGTTACGCTACTCCGTCTTTGTTCGCGAAGATTGGAAAGAAGCTCTTGGAACTGGGGCTCGATAGTTTCTAACCGGGCTTTAACGAGTTGGTCTATTTGGTTAATCGTCTCCTTGAGGGTTGAGACCTCTTGGGTGAGACCGGATAATCGGGTGAAGAGATTGTTGAATGCCTGTGTAACGAACGGAATAAGAGATTCGTCACCAGCTGGAGCGGGTTGTTCGGGTGGTGGGGATGTAGGGGGAGTGGGTGGTTGTCCAGTCATGTTAATGCACCTTTTCATTTGCCTCCTTTCTTGGAAGACTCGAAATTCTTCACCGTCTTGAGGACGTCATCTAGATTGATTCGATTCGTCAGTTCATCGACAATTTCGATAATCACTCGAATCGCTTCTTCGATATCCTTGAGGTTACTAAGCTCCTTTGCCCGGTCAACCTCTGCAATTAGTTGGGTTTCAACCAACTGTCGTTGTTCTCGGAAAGTGGTAACATCCCGACGAATCTCTTGAGCCGCTGAATTAGCCTGTTTTGCGGTTTGATCCATCTGGGCAGACAAATCTTGACCAAGCTGTTCCATTGCTGATTGAGTGGCCTTGAGCTGTTCACTAAGATCATCAAGACCTTTTTCGATTTTTTCTATCGCTTCTTTAACTTGCGCTGCATCACTCATAGTGTTCTCCCTGTCCTGTTATCACATTTTTGCGGCACCTAGCCAACTACTGTAAAGAGGATTTTCAAGGTCATAAACCTTGACTGTCAGGTGAGGAATTTGTGTTTTGAGATCGGTTTCAATACGGGTGGCTAGACCTGGAATCATAGAACCTCCTCCAGTGAGGACAATATTTGAAGCTAATTCCGCGCGAACGGTGGTGTCCACACGCATTAATACATCTACAATAGCCTCTGTTAAGCCTTTGTCTCCTACCCCCAGCATGGTGGGCTGGAATAACACTTCAGGTGCCTGCCATGGAAGAGGACCGAGGGGGAGTTCAACCTTCTCAAATGAAAAATCGATGTTACCTTCAAAAACATCATCTACTGCCATGGGAAAGACTTGGCAGTGTGATTGCTTGATGACCCGGATTGCCTTCCCAGTTTGTGCCAACCGTTCATAATAGGGAGCCAGTTCTGGACTAGCGGTCTCGGCTGAATGAACGAGGAGTTTGCGAATCTCAGCAGAGACAAAGAAACTGCCGGTGACTAATGGCAATATTTGTTCTTCTAACAGAAAACCGCGATAAATCGGAGTAACAAAGGTGCTTGTATAACCGATATCGACAATCAATGCCGTTTTCCGTCCCCAATACCCCCAAGACAGGACTTGCTGAACTGCTGCCTCAACATGCAGACAGCTAAGAGCATCTTGAACTGTCTGGCACAGATTTGTAACTTTATCAGAAGGAGATAAAGGAAATAAAAGCAAAGTTAATTCGAGTTTCTGGTGTTGCTGATTCATTGTTGGAAATTGTTCCAAAGCAAGAGAACAAAGGCGAGTGACAAGATCCAAATCATTTGGGAGCATTCCGTTTTCTAGAGGAAATACCCAAGCAGATCTCCCAGGATCGAGGTTAACAAAGACTGATGTACTACTGTCTGGTTTGGGGGGTTTGAAAGCAGCAGGTATGATTACAGGTTCCGGTTGTTCTGGAAACCCACATTTCAAGTAGCCACTACCCAGGTCAATGATGAGGTTGGCTTGGGTATCTTTCACAAATGACGTTAAGGAAACATGTTTGAAAATAGTTTCTGTTCGAGTTGTACTGTCACTGACAAGTATGCGGATTAATTGTACTCAAATATTGAAGATTAGAGGTGCCATCCGTAAATTATCGGTTTTCAGGGGGTCTGTGCAACGCTGCAGCACCTGACCACGCATTCGTCAGGGCATCTTCGAGGGCATAAACATTAACAGGAAGATGGGGTAGACGTCGTTTAAGTTCATATTCAAATCGCTCACGGAGTCCGAGAAAGAGTGATCCACCTCCAGTGAGGACGATATCATTAGACAGTTCGCGTCGTATCGTCATATCAGTTTGTTCAATAGAGTCCACCACTGCATCGATTAGACCAACATCGCCGATGCCGATGAGGGTTGGGTCGAAAAGCACTTCGGGGGCCTTCCAGGGCACATCACCCAGCGAAACATTCAGATCCTTACGCCGATACTGCCATTCACGTGGCACTTTCTTATCCTTTGGATTCGGTCGAACCTGGCAATAATTCTGCTTGATGTATTCGATTGCTTTTGTATCAGTGGCGATTTTTGCATAATCCGAATAGCTAGAAGAAGTTTGGGCCTTTTCCTCAAAGAGACGTCGGAGAGCAGCTGTGACGTACAGACTTCCAGTAACTGTATCCACAACATGTTCCCGGAGTAAAAACCCCTGGTAGATGGGCGTTATCATTGAAACGGTATGACCAATATCGACTACCGTTCCGGTGTGTTTACCTAGAAATAGTAGCGTAAGTACTTGCTGATAGGCCGCGAGAAGTTTCCGGCACCCAAGCAGTTCTCGTAGTTCATCACATACATCATAGATTCGATTTTGATCAACGGTTGAGAATACAAGGAGTTGGAGTTCAGTGGCAACACGCTGAAAACCACCAATAGCCATTCGGTCAAAGACATCAAGGATTAGGGGTTTCAAAACTTCACTGTCAGGGAGATTTCCATTTTCCATGGGATAGAATTTTCCTATGCGCGTTGCGTCCAAATTAACGAGATACGAATCGCCCTTATGTGCCCCGTGACTTGGTAAACTCGAAGGCATAATCTTGGGTGTGGATTGCTTAGGATAACCATATTTGAGAAAGCCTGTTCCTAAATCAACGATTAGGGGATTCTGCATAGGATTTTCTCAATTCCATACCGCGATTAGGGCTGAGTAAGGAGTGTGGAGTAAGGTAATGTTGGCTCAATGAAGTTAAATGTAACCTTAGGTAGTTCAACGCGAAGGACCTGGGTTAACCGGCTCATTCCAGGGATTTCAGTGGTTGTTTGAGGAAGTGCGACCAGTTTGATTTTCAGTTGACTCGCTTGAATTGCCAGTTCATGAGTTAAGTGGCCGGTGAGGTATGTGTCGTAGCCTTGTTCCCAGGCATGATGGAGCCACTCGGGGGTGATTCCCTTTCCACTTACCATCACGAGACGTTCCACTTCATCATCAGGATTTCCCACATAATCGATTTTTGGCACTTTCAAGCGTTTTGAGATGTATTGGATGAACATCTTCAGGTTTGTTTCTTTTGGAACCTCACATCCACGACCAAGGGGATGCACATCTCCGTGGAGTGGAACCTTGAATACGTCATTAACTTTGAAACCCAAAGTATGAGCCAGAACATCATTCATGCCTCCATCTACCATAGCCCAGTTATGATGGACAATATAGACGGTGATGTTCCGCTTGAGTAGGTGTTGGAGGAGAAGCTGTGGCAACCCGGTTAAGTTCGATGTGAATTGTGGAAATGGAGACCGATGAGCAACAAGGACACTGGCTTTGTGTTCGTTCGCTTTGATTATTACAGGAAGTGTGATATCCACACAGACATCAACTGCAGAAACACGAACACGATGCTGTTTCGATTCATCACCCACTCCGAGAATTACTCCGTCAACATCTCCCTTCGGCACATACATTTTTGGTGCCAGTTTTCGTAGATTGGAAATAACCTCCCTTAATGAAGTCATAAGAACACACCCTGCAGGATAACAGTACCCACGATAGCTATCTAGACTTTTATTCTTTTGTGGGGTGACAGCACGATAAATTTGAAAGGCTTTATAATCCACCTGCGCTAGGCATCGCGAGGAGCAGCAGGAAAGTGCCCAACAACGCAAACAAAGTGGAAATCAGTCGCGAAGAGGTGGCCGCGGAAGTACTTGCCCTATGGGAAGATCAAGCCCAGTCACTTCGTGGAGCCATGGGAGAACTGGCGATTGCCTGGCAAATCACAGACTGGCGTATCCGAACCGCCATTCACAGTTTAGT
>JAEOTD010000024.1 GCA_016839995.1 Candidatus Hermodarchaeota archaeon | reverse complement strand
TGCTGGTCTCCGCCAAGCCAGGCGTTATTGCCATAGCCGGTCATGAGCATGTAGCAATCGACCACCGTATCTGGATCCTGCCAAGTAACATTGGTCATAATCCAGGTGGTGATGTTATCGCCGGAATCAAGATCATCTGTGACATCGATGATGTAGTATCGCCACTCGCCAGTTGCTTGTCGTCCATCCCAGTCAAGACCACCGGTGATAGCACCGTTGTCATATGGATGTCCATCAGTGCCACCAAAGGTGAGGCTGCTACCAGGTGCAACATCGCCATCGACTCGAACTACCACTGGGAATTCTTTGGTGAATCCACCAGATGTTCCAGTGACAAACCCGGAGTAGTATCCAGGATCGGTGGCACCGGGCACATTAACGGTGATATTCCACGTTTGTGGTGAGTCTTGAACGAAGCTAAACCAGTTCCAGGAAACACGGTTGTAGAGACGAATAGTAACTGTGACGTCAAGTGTACGCCAGAGGAAGAATTCGTTCCCGACATCGTGGTAGTAGAGGGTAGCGTTGCGGTTACCGTTCCAATGGGCACCAGGATTACCAACATGGATCTGGTGACAGTTGGTCGCAGCGTATGCGTGGCTGATTCGTCGTACTTCACCAACGGAGTCATCGTCGTTGTAGTCGATGATACCGTTGTTGTTGGTGTCGTTCCAGTCATGGAGGAACAAATAGTTGCTTTGGAAGAGGTCATTTGTGAGGTAGACTTCTTCGAAGTTATCGGCACCATAGTTGACGTGAATCACTGCATAATCTGCGGACATGAACTGAGCCTGGAAGTCCTTATCGAAGTTCCCATCAGCGAAGAGCGGATAGGTGGTATAGGTACTGAGTGAAGTGAAAGTCTTAGACGTTTCGTTGAGGAGTGTGAACCATTCAGCACTCATACTAGCAATGTCTACAGTTCCACCAGCAAGACCAGCCATTACCTGGAGGTCCTTAGTGCCGCCAGCTTTCATGGAATGGGTTGTGAAACCGGCATCCCACCAAGTGACGTTCGGTGCACCAGAGAATCCAGAAACACCTGGGTGGAAGTAGCTGTCAAAGTCCATGTAGGTATTAGTCCCTGCGAGAGTACCATAGTACATGTTCATGTACCAAGCACGCCACCAACCGGTCCTATCACCAAAGGTACCCCACTCTGCGAAGGTGTTGTCGCTCATCATATAGATCAGCGGAACGCCAAAGTGATCAGTGGAGTTGCCAAACATCATTTCCACTGCCCGGTAGGCGTTAATGCGACCAGCACCTTGCCGGAGACCAGGATAACTGAGGTCATCGGCGGAGGCTTTGAGTAAGGACTCATAGAAGCCACCATAGCGCATTGCGGGATCGGGTTCAGGAACGTAGTTCGCTTGTTTCATGAGGGCTACGACGCCAGCGGTGATGGGTGCAGCTTGACTGGTTCCACCAAAGGTGGTGTATGCCTCGCTGCCATTACCAGTAGCAGTGTGTAATGGGGCAATGTCCCATGACCAAGCTCCGGGAGCTACTACGTCTGGCAATGGACTGGATTGTGGAAACGGACCACTGCTGGAGAACTCAACAATTTGGTCGTATCCTTGTCGTCCCAATGAACTGTCGTTGTTGTAGGTGGGTTGCAAATAGTGGAAGGTCGTACTTGCACCAACCATGATGGCACATTGACCGGCAGGAGCACCACTGGTTCCAAAGCCAGGTCCAGCATTTCCTGAGGAGAAGATAAAGGTCGGCGATGGATGAGGCGGACCAGCATAGCCGTTCCAATCTTCAAGACCACCTGTGGCAAGAAAGTCAACAAGGCCACTGTAGCCGTCAACTCCCCAGAAGAAGTTGTAGGCACCACCAAAGAATTGGTCAACAAAGCCCCACGAGTTAGTGAGGATGTCAGCTTGATGAGCACCTGTGTATGACCATAGCCACCAAGGCCTGGAAGGAGGAGCGGTTGCTGGATGATATCCGGCACCCCAGAACCAGGTGGTTAGGTAGTCACCACCGGTTAAGGTCATAAGACCCATAACCTTGGCACCAGTAGCCATACCTGGAGCATTGAAGAGCGTCCCGTTACCATACAGATCCATCATTTGTGTTCCGCTACCTGCAGCAGAACCAGCAACACTTGTACCGTGGGAACCACTATCGTGGAAGTGGGCAAATCCTCGACCCTGTGGATCGATACCACCCATGAGAGAACCATTGATGACATCATAGATGTCATTGACCCACGCAAGACAGCCGGCGCTATAGTCGTTGTAGCCGTCGCCATCTAGGTCTGCGGCAAGAACTTCTGTACCATCACCCCACATGTGAGGTGCGTTGTTGGTAAAGTCCCAATCTGCGGACACAGCAGTTGAAATGCCGTTGTAGTCAGCAGTGATGGCCCAGCTGGTTTCAAAGTCGATGTAGAGTGTGTCATAGACAAAGGCCGTAGTTGAGTCTACGAGAATGAAGACAAAGAAGTTGCGAGCAACTTCAGTGCCGGAACCGGACCCAACGATAAGACCCATACCGACTTTGTAAAATCCAGACATACTTGGTATGCCACCAAAGCCACCAACGAACATATCATGAGTGTAGATATCGTAGGTGGAGTTGGATAACCGTGTACCACCAAAGCCTCCGACCCACATAGTGAAGTCAAGACCTTCTGTGAGGAGATAACCTCCAACCACTGGCAAAGCATAGCTGGTAATCATGAGGCCGTTTCCACCAGGATCAAAGCTGGTTGGATAACCACCATCACGGTGAAGTTGGTCAGCGAGGTCGGTATGACCGAAGTCAACACCGGTATCACATACACCAACAACGGACCCTGTGCCGTTGATGTCAGGGTAGTAGTTCTCAATGTCATCGATGCCGACAACATCTCGAACGAAGTATTGGTCAACGAGAGGTTGGTCTCCACGAGACTCACCTTGTAATTCGATGTATTCGTCACCAGTTATCATACCGGTATAGTCGAGTGCATCAAGTACCATGAGACTCTTAGGACTGTAAGCGAATCCTTGAACAATATAACCTGGGCCTACTTGGAAGACATTGATGATATCCATGTGTCGCTCCATATAATCCCAGTCAACGTCAAGAGTTACGCCCATGATTATCGATGCGCCACCATTTTTACTCCGAAGATTCGAAGGAACTGATTGCGTCTCAATCCATGAATGTAAGTTCTTGTCGATATTTGCGAGGGGATCAACTGTATCCTTCAATGAGGTCGTTGGATTCCCATTGAAGAAGTTATCCGGTAACACTTGTGGAGTTCCAGGGAGAGCCCCGGGACTTGCCAACTGACTAAGAGGAACAGCAGTAATTCCGATAAACATTGAAAACAAAAGTAACGCTGAAAACCATAGTGCAGTCTGAGATCGCTTCGGTAGAAGCAAACTTCTATTCATTTTGTTTTTTCCATCCGTTGTCCTACTTTGCAGTAGGATTGCGATTAGTGGGGTGTATGAGCTTTTTATAGGTTAATGTGTCTTTTTTGTCCCAAAGTGGGTGCTTTAAAAAGGAGTCGTGATTTTGTGAAGATTTCTTCGACTTTTGTCGTTTCCGGATTCGAAACGCTTTTAAAAATGAACTGATTAGAGATTCATGGGTGGCAATGTGAAATGGTTTAGAAGCCACAAGGAACCGCCGAGTGCTTCAAAGATTATTCGCGTCATCGAGAATAATGGTCCGATGACCAGCAAAGACATTGTTGAAAACACCAACCTTGCCCCCCGTACAGTTCGTTATGCATTAAAGCGACTCGTGGCTGAGGGTGTTGTAGCACGTGTTCCGAATCTTACGGATTTACGGCAAACCCTCTTTATGCTTCATGTTGAACGGCGTTTGAACCGTTAGCATTATGTACTCCGATTCACAGCTAGCCCATATTCTTGAGATCGAGTTGCAAGTAGCATGCAGTTTTTTTATCGACGAAAGAGAAAACCCCCATCTTCAACCATGTTTGTCCCCCTGCTCAAACTGTTTAAAACTACGGCTCCACGAAAACCTTCTGAAAGGGCTGATTCAGCCGTAGCTGCTTTTCCAATTGATTCTGGCAGCCCATTCTTTCTAAATGGTCCTAAAAGCCAGTATGGTTTAGGGATTAGTTTGCACTTCATTATCATTCCTGAATCGAAAAGTTTCAACACCGACATTGTGTGGCATTATGCTCGGAAAGAGATGCGAAACGCGTTGATGTATGAGGGGATAGCTGAGTCCGAGGCTGACATGTATGCGCTACGATTAATTGATCCAATTACCTTACCAGTTGAAATCGTTGTGGATTATCCCGATGAAAATCAGCATGTCTTGAAAGATTTACAACGTGCTATTACGTTTCAACTGCTTCAGGGTAAACAATTTTCTGGATCGATTGATTCCATTCATAACATCTACTCAAATTTAGCAGATACTTTCCTCAGCTTAGCTACCAAGACGACACCTAAGTCACCAGAAGCAGCGTCCTTCTTTGAAGATGCCGTATTCGAGAATGTTGAAGTAATAATCAAACAAGTCGATATTGAGAAACGGACCATCTTGGATGTGATTGGGAAACTCCGTGAAATGGCGAAATTCTTTGATATGTTTTCTAAGAAAAAATATCTAAGCCGGTCAACTCCCCAAGATCTTAAAATCATTCAACAACTTTTCTCAAAACCCTCAAAATAACGTTACTTCAATGTCGTACATAGTGTAGCTGAAATGGAGACGGGAAAGGCTGTTGTTCTCAGGTTAGGGTTATTCGTCTTCCCATTGTTTGGGATCAAACCAATGCCAACACGCGGCAAAGTGATCTTTCTCGACTTCCTTAAAAGGAGGTTCTTCAAGTCGGCATTGTTCATCCGCGTAGGCGCATCGTGTGTGGAATCGACAACCTGAAGGGGGATTTATCGGGGATGGAACTTCACCAACTGGAGCCCGTCGAGTGTGAGTCAGTGTAGGATCAGGAATGGGAACCGCTGAAATTAAGATTGCTGTGTACTGATGTTTAGGATTATCAATTACTCGACCGACAGGCCCATACTCGACAATTTTACCCAGATACATGATAGCTATTCGGTCACCGATATACCGAGCAGAGGCAAGGTCGTGGGTAATATACAGATAGGTGAGGTCGTATTTTTTGATTAAATCCTTGAGGAGTTGAAGGATTTCAGCTCGAATGGATGCATCAAGCATGGAGACAGGTTCATCGGCTACGATGAATTCTGGCTGGGTTACAATTGCACGAGCAATGACCACTCGTTGGCGTTGCCCTCCACTGAGCATGTGGGGGTAACGATAAATGAAATCATCAGGGGGAAAGAGCCGGACATCTTCCATGGCCATCTTAATCCGCTGGAGCAATTCTTCACGAGTATCGGCAAGTTGGTTGACTTGAAGAGCTTCACCAATACTATCATGTATGCTGAGCCTGGGATTTAGACTTTCATAAGGATCTTGGAAGATAATCTGTAATTTTGGTCGAAGGGCTTTCATCTCTTGTTTGGTGATAGCGGTAAGATCTATACCACCATATGTAATGCTCCCGTCACTTGGAGGGGTGAGATTGAGAATGACCCGTCCGGTTGTGGTTTTACCGCATCCTGATTCCCCTGCAAGGACAAAGACTTCATTTTTCCTAATGTCGAAGGATATGTCATCGACGGCCTTGACCCAGATTTGTTCACGGCTAACAAGTTGTGCAACAAATCCACGGCGGACTGGGAAGTATTTCTTAAGGTTTCGAACTTCGATGAGAGTTTCTGTGGCAGTCACATTAATTACTTCCAGACGTTTTTACCCCATAGTTGGTCAGCATGGTGACAGGCAACGAAGTGTTTTTCTTTGATTTCCTGGAACTTAGGCTCCTGATTGACACAAATATCAGTGGCAATCGGACACCGTGGATGGAATCGGCACCCTGAGGGTGGAGTAACCAGTCCAGGTGGAGCTCCAGGAATATGGACGAGTTTTTCGGTTCCAAGAAGGCTAGGAACGGACCGAATTAGACCTTCCGTATATGGATGAAGGCGTTCTTTGAATATGGAGACTACATCGGCCAGTTCAACAATTTGTCCTGCGTACATGATGGCAACACGGTCACAGGCTTCAGCGATTGTAGCAAGGTCGTGAGTAATGAGGATTACTGAAAGCTGGAATTTGGCTTGTAGACTTTGGAGGAGCTTGAGGACTTGTGCTTCTACGGTAACATCGAGGGCGGTGGTTGGTTCATCAGCAATAAGGACTTTGGGTTCGGTGACCAGCGCCATGGCGATCATGACACGCTGTTTCATTCCACCACTGAATTCGTGGGGATAGTTGGTGGCCCTAGTGGGATCGACTCCTACGACTTCGAGGATGTCTTCCATTTTCCTGTAGGCTTCATCGGTTGTGATGTTTTCGTGGAGAATGATTGCTTCGACGATTTGGTCGCCAATGCGAAGAACTGGGTTGAGGGCGTTCATTGCGCCTTGGAAGACCATGGAGATTTCATCCCAGCGGATTTTTCGCATCTCATCTGGTTCTTTTTTGGTTAAATCCTCGCCATCGAGTAGCACTTCTCCGTCAACAATTCGTCCAGGATAGGGAAGTAGGTTTAGGAGGGCAAAGGCAGTGGTTGATTTCCCACAACCAGATTCTCCTGCAAGTCCAAGGGTTTCACCCCTTTCTAGTGCAAAAGTGACGTCGTCGACAGCTTTGACAGCGCCTGCTTCGATGAAGAAGTATGCTTTGAGATTGTTTACTTCAAGTACAGCCATTTTTCATGTCCTCCTATTGTCTGCGAATTCGAAGGCGTGGGTTGAGAATCTCGTCAACAGCATAACCTACTAGCGTGAATGACATCGCTAGCAATACTATGCACATCCCTGGGAAGAAGAGGTACCACCAAGCGCCTTGTGTGTAGGCCCCGCCTTGCGAGGCGGCTTGGAGCATTCGACCCCAACTTACGTCGTAGGGGTGAGTGAGTCCCAAGAAGCTGAGTCCTGCTTCAGATAGAATTGCCCCTGCAACACCGAGTGTAATTTGAGCAAAGAGAAGCGGAGTCACGTTGGGTAAGATGTGGCGGAAGATGATGTAAAGATCACTTGCACCAATTGCATGGGCGGCTTCCACGTAGGCTTTTTGTCTTTCTGCGAGAACCTGTGATCGTACGAGACGTGCTGTCCCTGTCCAACCTACCAAGGCTATAACTAGTACGATGTTATACCATCTTGGTTCGAGGATGGCAGCCAGTACTATCATCAACGGGAGTCCCGGTATAACGAGGAAGAAGTCTGTGACTCGCATTAAAACTTCATCAACGAGACCACCGAAATACCCTGAAATGAGTCCCACAATCAGCCCAACGAAGGTGGCGATGAAGGCTGCACAAAGTCCTACTACGAGAGCGATTCGAGCCCCCCATAATAGTTGAGCAAATAAATCTTCTCCATAAACTCCGGCACCGAGATATCCAAAGTAATTGCCCCATACTTCCAGCTCAAAATCGTCAACACCAACAATGATTTCGACGGTATCTTCGGGTGTTGGATCTGTAACCAGAACACGGAATCGGACTCTTAGCGTACCCTGAGAGCCGAAAGTGTTGCTTCTTGCAAAGACGTTCCAAATTACTCTGGGTCCCTGTTGCCAAGGACGATCAACGTTGATATTATCTGAATAATAGAGTTCTTCTGTTTCTCCCGTGTTTTCTACATAGCAATCTTGGATGATGTTGACATGAGCATCACCCCAATCGCCGACAGCCTCCACCTTGTAGAAATATGTGAAATAGACTTCTTCAGGAGTATCCAAGGTGTTCCAGTCAAATGAATATTCTACCCACGCCGTTGAACCGTAGTGAGCAGCTGTATCGTCTGTATCCTGATAGGTAAATAGATAGCTGCCAGGTCCACTCGAATTGCTCCCATCAGTGCTGCTGAATTGCCCCGTCATTAAGGGATTTACGGTTGGATCAGCATAGGTAGCACGAATTTGGCAATGGACGTCATCAATGCGACAGGTTACTGTTGGAGTATCAGAAGGTAACGGGTTAAACATTCGGATATGGAAACGAAGCACCATGATGTCAGTTTGAGAAAATACACTTGTAGCATTTTCACGGGGCATATCAAAGCTATATCTAGCCCACGGGCGAAGACCGGTTACTGAAAAGACCTGCGAATGAAATTCATAGGGGATACTTGTTGAATTCATTACTGAGACGGTAAGAAAAGATTCAAATTGCTGAACTTCGTTAAACGTATTGTCAATATCAAATTCAAGGGAATAGACGAGTCGGACCAACGATGGATGAACAGCCATTAATCCCATTGGAAACCTGTCATCGAACCAATCGAATGCATATTCAAAGTAGATATCCGTGACCCCATATGCTATACCCCCACTATTGTCGTTGTAACCAATTTCAAAACACCCAGGACCACTGCCACCAATCGTGGTTGATCCATAGGAAGGATTATGGCTCGCGGAGGTTATCCCTCCACCACTAACAACTAGGGTAGTCCAATCATCCAGATTACTATCGAATTGTGAATTATTTACAACATTATATCCTTCAGATTGGATGGTTTCGTTATAAAACCAGCCATCGGCATTATCATCAAAATAACCATTTTCAACTGGATAAACGGTTGTAAATCCGATTGGGTCCGTAGGTAAAAGCCACATTGGTGCGGCAATCGGAGGGGCTTGGCTGGGTAAAATTGGAATAGGCCAGGGAATAATTAACGGTGCAGTTAATGCCATTCCTGAAAAGAATAGAATAATAGTGATTCCAGCAAGTCCCATTTTGCTTCTTCGATATTCTCGCCAAAAGCCCATGAATCGAATGCGATATTCATTCCATCGTACCATTTTATTCACCAAGTAGATTAGTCATATCGAACGCGGGGATCTAAGAACCCGTAGAGAATATCAGCGATGAAGTTGGCAATAATTACGGTTAAGGCCATGATGTAGAAAATGGCCTGAAGCACAGGATAATTCTGTGCAATTACGGATTCGAATATCAACCGTCCAATGCCATACCAGTTGAACACCGTTTCAGTCAACGTGGCTCCTGTAATTAGGAAACCGAATGTTAAGGCAATCATCGTCACCAATGGAAGAATCGCATTCCGTAAAGCATGCTTATACAGTACAGTACGTTCATCAACACCCTTGGCACGGGCGGTGACGATGTAATCCTCTGTGAGGACATCAATCAATGTATTCCGCATCACAAGCATATAGCCACCATAGGAAACCAGAGCTAATGTTAGGGCAGGCAGAACCAAATGCCAAGCCACGTCCATTGCATAAGCTAAGGGATCTGATGGTGCAGGTACACTGACCGTACCCCCCATTGGAAAGAGGGGAATGTAAAATCCAAAGAGGAGGATAAACATCATACCCAACCAGAAGGTGGGCACAGAGTACAAGACTAGAGCAGTGGTGACCATACCCATGTCGAAAGCACCTCCACGCTTGGAAGCGGCGGCAATGCCAGTGGCGATACCAATGATAATAGTGATGATCGCAGCGGTACCCATCAAAAGTAAGGTGTTGGGTAGACGAGCAGCAATGGACTCCACAACCGGCCGGTTACCTTCAGAGAATGAAATTCCAAAATTGAAAGTAAACATATTCACAAGGTACTGTCCAAATTGAATATGGAGTGGTTGATCTAAGCCCCACATAGCCCGAAGGGCATCAGCAAGTTCCTGCTGGTTAATATCAATTGAGGGGCTGATTAAAATTGTAACAGGATCTCCGGGCATCATTCGGAATACAAAGAAGTTGAAAATGATAGCACCTAAGATTAGTATAAAACTATTAACAACACGTCTGATTACGAACTCGCGTAGGCCCACATGCTTAGCCTCCAGCAGTTGTCCAGCCGTCTGCCAATGTTTGTTTGACTTTTATAAGCTTTGCTTATGATGCAAGAAGAACCAAGTTCTGGACGTAGTTACAGGTCTCTTCTTGCATTTATCGGAAGCTTTTTAGAATGAAGAAGCTTTGTCGCTGACCAGTGATGCTCCAAATGAGTCGATTCAAAAAGGTTCTAAGCCGACAGGAATACCAGAAACTTGTTACCACCGTTTTCTTGGTTGCTATTGTGGTGGCAGGAACAGGAAGTGTAATTCTCTCCCTTGAGTTTGTCGGTGTTTACGATACTGCTAACCAGTTTTCTCCGCGAATAAATCAAGTCCTGAAATTTACACCGAATTCCTCAGCACGAATAGTCTCGATTGAATTGCCAGTAAAAAACAATGGCTCTCAACAAATTCAGATCGAGGGGTATGCATTCGTTGTTTACTTGAATGGAGAGCTTATCGCTTATAGAGATACATTTGGTGATATCACTTTAGCGCCAGGAGAAGAGATTATTCTCTGGGAAAACTTCACCTTTACTGGCGATGCTGTAGATTTGTTTGTTGATGCAGAGTTAAGTGGTGAATGGAACTGGGTTTTTCAGTATCCGATGCGAGCGTATGTTGGTGCTTGGTTGTACGTGGTGTTTCGCCACTTTATCATGTCGTGGACTGGTGTTTCGGAAGTGATCTAAAAAATGGACTTAACCCCTAATCAAAAAGAACGGTTATCGCTATCAGTTCGAATAGTGTTATCAATTGCCGGTGGAGGACTTTTGATTGCGTGTTTTATATTTACCTTTCTTGTCAACCTCCTCGCCGTTGCAGTGTTTACATTTATGGTCTTTCTAATCGGTATCCTCATTGGTATGTACAATACAGAGATTCACTATGCAATCATTAGTGGTTTACTGGCAGTCTTTGCAGGATTTATTTTCCTCTTTGGAATTATTGCTTTGGCAACGACCTTGTATGGAGCTTGGAGTTTACTCGATATTGTGATAATGATTGCCGTTGATATTTCTGTCCGATTATTTATGTTACAACTCCTTGCTATTTTACCTGGAGTGGTGGTGGGTCGATTAATTGGACCAGAATGGTATGAACCCACTGTGAAACATAAACTCAAAATTGGTACTGATAATTCCGTCATAAACGAATCCGAGTAATCTGGAACCATTTTCTCTTAGCGGGGTGGCATCCGGATTATTGTCATCACCCAGAATCCAAGAATGATCATGACAAACATCCCAATCATGAAAATGACTTGGCCGAGAAGGATTAATGCCAGGTTTGTCGGACTAACAAGAGCCGTTATTCCCCAAATCAAACCGCCTATGATCATCATCAGTGCTGGGAGTAAGAACACCTTATAGCTAATCATTTTCAAAACCGAAGGAGAACGGCTTCTTCTTTCCAAGACAGCCAATCGCACAGAAGCAGTAAGTAATCTTTGTCCTGAATTCATTTGATTAGTCCACCTTGCCAGATAGAAAAGCGGCGCCCCCAAAAAAAGGCTGTCATTGTCACAATACTGGTAGAAGCCTTTATCACAGTAATTGACGAGAATGGTGCGGGAATAAGATGCCACAACGCACACCCGACAGTGAACCAGTCCGAATCGGTATTGATGTGGGTGGTACATTTACCGATGTTTTATTACTCGATTCAACAGGGAACCAGTGGCATGTGAAGGTTCGATCAACCCCAAAGGACTCTTCGATAGGCGTATTGGAAGGATTACAGAAGGCTTTAGAACTGGCCCAGGTTTCCCCAGAGAAGGTCGATTATCTGTTGCACGGCACTACCGTGGCAACCAATACGGTTCTCCAAAGAAAAGGTTCCTCGATTAGTCTTATCACTACAAAGGGGTTTGAAGATCTCTTAGAGATTGGACGCCAGCAACGTCCGAATTTGTATGATTTAATGGTTGAAAGAGAACCCCCGTTGGTCTCCCGTGCTAATGTGATTGGAGTCGATGAACGCATTCTTGCTGATGGAACCGTACTTAATCCCCTAAATTCGGATGAAGCCGAGAAAGCAGTGAAGCAAGCCCTACAAAATGCTGATGCTGTCGCAATATGTTTGCTTTTTTCCTTTCAAAACCCGATTCACGAAAATCAACTAATACAGGAAATTCAACAAAAAGATTCCTCGATTTCGGTATCTGCTTCATCAAGGGTATTGGCGGAATACAGGGAATTTGAACGGATGTCTACGACTGCACTCAACGCTTATGTGACACCTGTCTTGACACAATACCTGCAACATCTTGACAAAGCCCTTCATGATATTGGAATCACCACGCCACTCTTGGTGATGCAGAGCCATGGAGGGGTTCTCCAATCGCAAATGATTCAAAATCATGCAGCACGACTCCTATTCAGTGGCCTTGCAGGAGGAACGTTGGGTGGGCGATACACCAGTCAAATGTTGCAAGAAGAAAATATCATCACATTTGATATGGGTGGAACAAGTACTGATGTTGCACTAATTACTCAAGGGGTTATCCGAGAAACCTCAGAAGGCAATATTGGCGGACTTCCTTGCCGACTACCAATGATAGACGTTGAAACAGTGGGTGCTGGTGGAGGAAGCATCGGTTGGATTGACACAGGAGGTATTTTGCGAGTCGGACCACAGAGTGCTGGGGCAGATCCAGGTCCTGCAGCCTATGGATTGGGAGGAATGAATCCTACGGTAACTGATGCCAACCTCATTCTGGGACGACTTGACCCCGATTATTTCTTGGGAGGAGCCATTGCATTAAAGCCAAAACTCGCGTCTCAGTCAATCCAAGGAATTGCACAGAACCTCGGCTTGTCCCTTGAAGAGTGTGCCTTTGGAATTATTAGAGTTGTCAATGCGAATATGGAACGTGCAATTCGAGTGGTTTCAATCCAGCGTGGATTTGATCCCCGAGACTTCGCTCTAGTCGCTTTTGGAGGTGCAGGTCCTATGCACGCCTGGGCTCTTGCTGAGAATCTAGGTATTCCTCGAGTAATCATCCCCAGCGCACCAGGACTGCATTCAGCGTTGGGACTCTTAACCACAAACCTCCGAATCGACAAGAGCCAAACCATATTAGAGCCCATGGAATCTCCAGACCTTTCACGATTAGTTTCTGTTTTTCAGCAGCTCGAACAAGAACTTAGAGAACGACTTCTCGAGCAAGGAGCATCAAACCAAAGCATGATAATCCAGCGTCTAGCGGATCTTCGATACACCGGACAAGCTTACGAAATTACCCTACCCGTTCCGAAAGGGGGTATAACCAAGAACTGGCTAACACAATTGGCAACCACCTTTCATGATCGACATCAACAACAATACGGATTTGCTTCTCGCGATGCACCCGTTACAATCGTGAATCTTCGGGTTATTACCCAAGAACCCATGCCTGTACCCCAACTAGCAGATATTCCAGAACAGGTCGGAGACCCACCGATTCGGGCAAAAAGAGAAGTCTATTTTGAGGAACTTGAGCAAACAATTGACACACCGATCTATGAGCGATCATCTCTTGGAATTGGTGCACAAATAATAGGACCTGCCATCATTGAGCAACTCGATTCCACAACGGTGATTCATCCTAAAACTAAAGCTTCTATCCATCGCGGAGGGAACATCATAATGGAGGAACACCAATGAAAACCGATCCTATTTCGTTCGAGGTTTTCCGAAACGCCTTCATTTCTGTTGCAGAGGAAATGGGAGCCACCCTTGTCCGAACAGCCTATTCACCCAACATCAAAGAGCGACGTGATTGCTCAGCTGCAGCCTTTGACGCTGAGGGACAGATGGTCAGCCAAGCTGAACACATTCCAGTCCACCTCGGGGCGATGCCCGAATCAGTCAAAGCCGCTCTCCAACTGTTTCCAGCCTCTGATTGGAAACAAGGCGACGCTATAATACTTAATGACCCCTTTGAAGGCGGAACTCACCTTCCGGACATCACTCTCATATCTGCCGTAGTTTTCGAAGGACGCGTTGCGGGTTTTGTTGCGAATCGTGCTCACCATGCTGATGTAGGGGGCTCATCGCCTGGTTCGATGCCGGGAGCTGCCACGGAAATCTATCAAGAGGGGGTGCGTATTCCACCTATCCATCTTGTCAAAGCGGGAACCATTGACCCTGGACTTTGGCGATTACTCCTTGCTAATGTGCGGACACCCATTGAACGTGAAGGAGATCTTCGAGCTCAAATCGCTGCGAATGCTACTGGTGTCACGCGATTTGAATCCATCCTCGCGAAATATACAGAATCTGTTGTTTCAACCTTTATTGAAGAGTTTCATGAGTATTCACGACAACGGATGCTGCAACAGTTGCGACAAATGCCCAAAGGAGACTTTTCGTTTTCTGATTACATGGATAATGATGGCATTTCATCAAAGCCAGTCGAACTGAAGGTTAAGGTTTCGATTAAGGGTAAACAGATAGTATTTGATTTCACTGGTAGTAATCAGCAAACCAGGGGGAACATCAATGCACCCTTAGCGGTAACGCTTTCTTGTTCGTATTATGTTCTACGGTGTGTTACAGATCCCACCATTCCAGTGAATGCAGGTTGTTATTCGCCGTTGAGGGTCGTTGCACCTGAAGGATCAGTTCTTAACCCCTATCCTCCTGCTGCTGTATCTGCAGGGAATGTAGAGACCTCTCAACGTATCGTCGATGTGTTATTTGGGGCGTTAAAGGAGGCCCTTCCAGATCGCATTCCGGCGGCTAGCCAAGGAACCATGAATAACCTTACAATAGGTGGAATCGTACCGGAAACCTCGCAAGTGTTCACCTTCTATGAGACTATTGGTGGAGGTTTGGGTGCCCGACCATCCAAGAGAGGGATTGATGGTATTCATAGTCATATGACTAATACAGCAAATACGCCCATTGAAGCCTTGGAGAGTACCTACCCTCTACGAGTCGAGTGTTACCATCTGCTTCCAGAAAGTGGAGGGAAAGGACGATATCGAGGAGGTGGGGGGATTCGACGTGACATCAAAGTCCTCGCAGATCATGCAGTTGTTTCGATTCAGAGTGAACGGCGACGATTTAGTCCATGGGGATTGCAAGGCGGCCTTCCAGGGAATATCGGGAAAAACCGCCATTGGCACAATGGAAAATGGAAAGAAATTCCAGGAAAAGTCACATTGATGGTAGAAAATGGAGACATTATCAGTATCCAGACGCCAGGTGGAGGCGGATTCGGTAAAGCAACTGGAAAGCTAAAGGAGCCCCAGTAGAAGAAATGCATTGTAACCGAATTGGATTCCAAAATAGATTAAGAGGATTCCGAAAACCGCATTAAGAATCCTATATCCCTTTGACCCGATTAGATGCGCTCCTTGCTTTGTTGCCCAAGCAGTTCCAGCTAACCAAACATAGTCAATCCAGACATGGGATAAGAACATGATAATTACGCCAAATAGTGCTGCAAAAAGGAGAGCTGTGAGGACAATGTTAGCACCGACGGTGAACCACCACACAATGAAGAAAGGGTTGACGGCAGAGAAGATGAACCCAATTAGAAATGGATGACGAGTTGGTTTTATCTTTGCCAGGTCTTCTTGGTCTGCCTGTTCACCAGGAGTTAGAGATTCGCGAACTTGTAATATTCCGAATATGAGGAGTACAACGCTCCCGAGACTAGTAATGATTAGTTGGACTAGTGGTAGGTAAATGACGAAACTTAAACCAAAAGCAATTAAGAGAATCACCGGCAGTTCGATGCATGTATGACCGAGTGAGAGCCAAATGCCACCCTTCCAGCCCCAACGAGGGGCATTGGATAAGTTTGTGAAGAGCAGTGGTCCGGGAGCCAGTGCTCCACTCAGTGAGATTAGGATTACACTCACAAGAAAAAGAATGAAAGGATCCAAAGGTTAACCTCACTACTAATCGTTGATACATGATGAGGAATTGTAGGTTTTTAGTCTAATGCATCCATGATAGCAATTTGTTCTTCTTCGCGAATGATTTCCACTTCATCTTCTTTTTGTTCAGGCTCTTTGATTACAGCTCCAAAGAGAATTGTGCCGATGAGAACCAGCCCAGCAGAAAGGAAGAAAGTATCTACAATTGCTTGTGTAGACGCGGTTTCTGGAGAAGCCCCCAGTATAAGGTATTCGTTCATTCGCCAGGTAGCGTACACACCTCCCACTGCTGTGGGAGAGGTTCCAAAGGAGATAGTCCAGACAGCATTATAGAGACCGAAGAGTTCACCCCGCCGTGTTTCCGGAATCATGTCAGCTGCAAGAGCATAGCCTAAAGTGTGAATCGTGGGTCGTACAATACCGTTTGCGCTATTGACCACTAGCATTCCAAGTAGTGTGTTGACGAATCCATAGAAGACAGCCGTAATGGCCTGGATAACAAGTGCCCCGATTATAACGGGTTTTCGACCAATACGATCTCCGAGAAAACCGGCAACTGGTGCCGCAATAAGCCCGACTGCTGAATTGACGTTTCGGACTAAACTGATTTCAATTGAATTTAGGTTAAGTCCTGTTCTTAGAAAAATCGTGAATAACGAAAGATAACAGACCCAGCCGATTGTGATAAAGGCCCAAACGCTGAGAAAGATGAGGTATCGTCGGGGATAACGGTTTCTCCAGCTAGGTTTCATTGCGAGGGGGGGAGTTGAATCAGAGTGCCCCTCAGAGGGTATTGGTGCTTGGATTTCAGGTACAGTGGTTACAAGGGTGCCAACGCTTCCGAACATGATTCCTGCGGCTATTGGAAAAACCCAGAAGTAGCCAGCTCCAGGTGTTGGAAAGTCGTATAGAAACCCAATTACGGTTGCTCCAAAAATCCGTCCAATAATACCTAGCGCGTTAATTCGGCCCATTAGGGTTGATCGCTCATCGGGTTGGGTGAGATCGGCAAAGAGAGCAGACCAACCTGTATTGGACATAGACCAAATCGCTTCGATTATCGTTAATCCGATTATAATCGTCCAGATTGTGATATTAGTCCAAATGAGAAGATAACCAATTCCTGCAAACGATTCCCCGATGACAATTAGTAAACGACGCCGGCGTAGTCGATCGCTCACCCGACCCCATACAAAGGCTTGCATTCCAGCATTTGCCAGCATTGGGAGAGTGATGACAAGTCCAAGCTGAATGAAATTCGCCCCAAGAACTTCGGCCATAAACAGGGTGAGGAACGTGTAGAAGATGGCTCGCCTAGCATTGACCATGAATTCAAAGGAGCCCATGCCAACCTGGATTTTTGTCCGCACACTCATCCCTCAATGGAAAGTCGTCAGGATCAAGGGAAAAGATGAAAGAGGGCATACGATGACGCCCTTCAATCTACTTGTTTAGTATTTGAAAAAGCCCTGCTTGGCTTTCATTCCTAGTTTGCCGTCTTTAACCATCTTCTTGAGGAGCGGATGTGGTTTGTAGAAGTCATTGTACTCTTTAGCTACGAATTCGAGTTTTTCTACGACTGCATCAAGACCCAACGAATCGGCAAGTTCTAGCGTTCCCACGGGCTGGTTGAAACCCAATTTCATAGTTTTATCGATATCAGCGGGTGAAGCAACATTATCAGCAACTAATTCGGCTGCTCGATTAATACCAACGACAACAACTAACTGGGGGTCAAACTTGTCGGCTAACTCCTGGGACCAGATTGTTGGACGTTGCCACCGATTTCCAGGATGCACGTAGAAGCCTTTCCCTGTTTTTGCGCCCAGTTCACCTTTTTGGACCTTCTCTTCAAGACATTTGGCCATTTTCATTCCTGGGATTCGGGTCGTCATGAATTTGAGAACATTGTAGACTACATCAATGCCTACGAAATCGAGGAGCCCGAAGGTTCCCATGGGAAGACCAAGCTTCAGTGTGGTAGCGGAGTCTATCTCCTCTGGAGTAAACTTACCCATGTCAATTAGTTGTCCTACAAAATTGAGCGGAAACATCTGAATACCGTTTGCAATGAATCCTGGAACGTCCTTGTTGCACATAACTGGTTCCTTGCCCATCCTTTCAGTCAGGGCATAGATGACCTTTGCCACTTCATCTGAGGTTTTTTCGCCTTTGATGATTTCGACGATATTCATCCTAACAACAGGACTGAAGAAATGCATGCCCACAACTTTCTCTGGGTGTTTAGTCGTAGCAGCAACATCAGTGATTGGAAGGGAACTGGTGTTGGTTGCAAGGATTGTGTGTTTGGGGGACTTGGCTTCAATATCGGCAAAGACTTCCTGTTTAAGAGAGAGAATTTCGGGAATGGCTTCGACGATAAGGTCAGTCTCTTTGATTGCTGCATCGCGATCAGTTGAGACGGTGATTCGGTTCAGAATCGCATCATGATCCGCCTGGGAGAGTCTTCCTTTTTCGAGGAATTTGCCCAGACTCCATTTGATGTTCTCAAGCCCCTTTTGGACGAACTCATCTTTGATATCGACCATAGTTACGGGAAAACCGGCTTGGGCGAAGGACTGGGTGATGCCATGACCCATAAGTCCTGCACCGAGAACGGTGATGTGTTTTACATCTTCAGCTTTCATTCTAATCACTATGAAAGTATAATTTGGTTTGTGGAATGGTAAAAGGTGTGCTTCTGTTGTTCTTAAAGCTTGATGTTGTTGAGCAGGATAAACGGGCATTAGGGGAGTAAACCAAGTAGTTGTAGGAAGCTGATAATCAAGTTTCGAGTTGGTGGGAACATGAACAGGATTAGAAGAGTGATAAGTACACCGAGTGTGCCATAAACGATTTTGACTTTGTTCCGACCCCAGAAGGATGCATGGAGTTTGTGCATTTCCTCGGTGCTATGTTTGTAACGAGCAAACATCCATGGGAGTTGGTCGGCAAATTCACCGACGGTTTTTCCTTCTTCGAAGTACGGAGTAATGGACTTATGGATTGGTGCTCCATCTTTAACAGTCAGGGGTTCGGGTGTATTCCAGTTGAACAGGAAATCAATGATTGGATTGACGCCACTCACTTTGACGGCGTTTTGATACCATAACTCACGCCAGTGATAATCCGAAGTAATCCACTCAATTTTACCAGTCCTAGCGTTGACCCAAATGTCTGCTCGTTCCCAGTCGTCGTGTGGGAGTGGAAATGTAATTTCGAGTGGCCAGAACCATACGTAACGGTAAACCCAGTAGGCGTCTGCTTCGAGCCAGGTGTTGATGCCATGGGCGAGGTTTTCTGGGTGCTTAGCAGGGTGGAAGTCTTGTGGAATCGGTAGCCATTGTTTTCCGTTCCAAAAGCGGGGTTCGGGATATTGAATCCATTGATCCTTCCCACGGACACGAGCCTTAAAGTAGGGATTGAGTTCGCGACGAGTGCTGTAGAAGTAGAGACTTGCAGTGTGGATTTTTGGTGGCCGACCAAAATATTTTGCGATGAAGTTGAATCGGCGACTGAAACTGACATGTGGTCTGGTCCACAGTTCGATTTTCCTCGGATTGATGATATTTCGAATGATGGTTGTCTCACCATCACCAGGGGGAGTGATGATAAGGTCACAGCGGTCACCCTTTCTCGCCATAATCCCGATTTCATGGGGAAAGGCTCTTTCACGGAATCCTCGTATGTATTTTGATTGACCGCCGCTGCGATCGTTGCCTTTCATTTCATATTGATTGGTTTGATCTTCACCTTGCCAGTCTTCGCGGTAGAGTCCATGTTCATACCGTTGGCTCCAGTAATCGCGAAAGAGGTGTGCCCGGGGAGGTTTGAAGATGACGGGTCCATCCTGTTTATTTCGAGCCCAACTCGCTCGGATAAGTTCGATGAAACCCAAACGTTGCCCGAGTGCAAATCCTGTAATTTTCAATGGTGTGTGTTCATCGACATCAAGGTTTGCTAGAGCATAGCGGATTTCCGATTCGAAGGTTTCAGGATAAGTTTCCAGATTTGCTTCGCGATATAAATCTGCAGTTAACCGACGGATGCCAAAGAGTGTAGAGCTCGCAGCTCTAAATGTAAATAGCGCTTCAACCCATTCCCCGCGTCCATCTTCAAATTCAACATAGTAGTCGGTAATCAGGAGGCGCGGTTCCCAGGTTTTTGGATCAAGGAATATGTCAAGGCGATGGTTTGTCCAACCCTGTCGATAGTTGGCTCCAGGCGCAGGGGTGACTTCTCCTGGCTCAAAACAAACCCAAAGTCGGTATATGTAGTATTCACCGTCGTATTTGGCATCCCCAATGAAAACTGTCCCATAGAACATTTCTTGGAAGTTAACACCATTTCGCAGTCGGGGCATGGCAAGTTCTTCAGCACTCATGAAGCGGGGAGGTGTCTGAATGCGGAGAAATTCATATTCCCCTCCGATGACCGCAGGTACTGGCATTTCTAGGGAAATATCACTTTTTACCAGGTAGTTGTTTCCTGACTGTAACTCGCGTTTTCCTTTGTACCGGAGATTGAATCGGTGAGGAACCTGTTTGAGGTGCTTTGTAAGTTCAACGGCATCTGAACCCAAGGTGATTGTTGGCGTTAGGGTTTGAGGGTTGACATAGTCCTTGATTTCGTATTCAGGAGCGAATCGAGGGACATAGAGAGGAAGTTGAGCACCCTCTTCAAAGGTGATTCCGAAGGTTTCTTCCCATGTATCTCCGATGTGTTCAGCCCAGTTTGTTTCTGCTTTGAGGATTTTTGGCCGACTTGCAATCTTGAAGAAGACAGTTTGGATGGCAAGGAGGTCGTTTGTTCCACGGTGATAGACACCAAAACTCACTGGGAACACTTGACCAGGAAGGATGTTTCCTTCACGGGCGGATTTTGTAAAGACGGTGAAAAAGGCGGCTTGGGTTAAATCATCAATCGTGGAAATCTTCGCATCTGGGCTAGTGGGTTCTTCAGTAACTCCACTGAGAGTGCCTAAAGGTGAACCGCGATAGTCTCCCGTCCACATTAAGCCAAGCCAAGGTTGTTCTCCAGAAATCTGTTGTGAGGGTGAACCGGGTTCAAGGTCGGGTGAAGCTGCACTAGTAAGGACAACAGGAATGGGACGTGGTGGTCCAAAGGCATCAGCGGGTTTCTCGAAATACACGGTATCATCGATTTCAAAGGCATCGTCATCCGAACCTATGTAGAAGTGTTTCATAGTAACTTGGGACGCATCTCTTGAGGCTTTCCAAGGTTGAGTTGTACTTGGTGAGATATGAGGAAGCACGCCCAGAGGTCGGATACTAAGATCCGCAACTTCCTTTTCAGATATGTTGAGGATAGCAAGTTTGACAGGCGTTTCAGCTTCAAAATAGATAGTTGCTTCTGTATCAAAGTCTGGATATACTCCGATGGCGAAATCGCCATTGAGGAAATCCTTCAATTCTTCTCGGAGAGTCCGTAGTTTTTCTACAGGTGCTTCGGGAATTTTGAGTTTTTGAGCGATTTTGAGTGCTTCACGTGTATACTCTAAAGCTCGAAGAAATACATTGAGTGTCCAGTTTTCCATTCCGACATGATTCTGGAGGAACCCTACGATATCAAGGATGTCTTCGACAGTTGCGGAGGTCATTCGTCGAACGGAGTACAAGCCAACGAGTTCATCACATACATTCAGTACTTCTTGAAGTCGTGCTTGAGTGGGTCGAGCGCCACTACCCTCTTCTTCACTGATGGTTGCAACTAGCTCCCGTAACCAAACCTCGAGGCAAGAAATTGCTTCATGATGTCGGTCTAATAATTCATAAGCATTCTTCGCTTGGAAGAGTGCACGTCCACCCGTTTCGGTATTCCCTTCTTCGAGATTTGCCAGTCCTGCAAGCCAACTGCTATAGGCTGCTCGTCGACGGATATCATCGGAGTCCCGATATGGAATCCATGATTCTCGTATCTCATCTTGATCGCTTTCTTCAATCCCACGTTGGAGTCGATGCGCTTGAGAGAAGAGATCTGCAGCTGTTGAGAAGTCCAGTGAGGGAGCTGCACCCCAGAAAGGTGTGAGCCGCTCATCTTCAGTCCTTTCCTCAGTTGTCTCTGCGGCTTCTTCAACAATGGTGGTTTCAGTTTCCGCTTCCAGATAGCTTAGGTTTTGTCGGAGTTGTCCTTGATTTAGCTTACAGATGGCTGCAACCCAGTAAAGATCTAAACTTTTGAATAAATCAACAACGTCATCAAATTCGACCTCAGCGTCAATCAGTATATCGAATAATTCATCTTGATCGGGGATTGCTAAAAGATCGAATATTCGTTGGCGAAGCTCTTCTTTTGATCCGATATCTAACACATCACTGACGATACCCACACGGTACAAATCCGAGATGAGTTTCAAACAAATCACATAAAGCCCACGGGCTGAACCCTCGCTGAGCCAGCGATACCCCATTGCTAAATCGATGACTTGTTGATCTTGGCGTTGTTGTGCTTGTACAAGGATTGCTCCTGCTTGATTCGCCAGTTCCTGGAAAGCCTTTGAACCCTCATATCCACGTTTGACCATCTCAAAGATTGCAATTAGACCCTTTACAGCCTTGGCTGAATCTTCAACAATAGCAACACGCTGATAGCCCAACCTCTCCATTAAGGTGAGAATGAAATCTGCAGCATATTGTGTGAGATTACGACTTTGCTGGTTTGCCTCTTCAACGGTGAAGCCTTCAATATCACGAGTGATTCGCAAGTAGGCAAAAGCCCCTTCCATATAACTGCCTACAAAACGCTGAATTGAAGGAGCGGTTTTAGCGAGTTCTTCTTTCCCCATCTGTTCAAAGAACTCAGCAAGGGCTCGAAATCGATTAAGCGCCTTATCGTCATCCGGGTCAGAAACCAGGGCTTGGGCCTCTGCTTCATTCCACAAGAAGATTGCAGCAATTGGGATATTCACATCAGGGTCCTTTTGACGGTTGGATACTGCCGTCATTGCTGTCTTTCGGAAGAACTCGATGGCCTCAGTAAGCATTGCACTATCGTGATCCGAAAGCTCCCCACTAACACTGCTTAGTAACCGTTGAATGGCTCGACCAATAATCAACACATTGGCTGAATCATCAAGTTGTTCATAGCACCGATACTCGCGAATGATTGCAGGAATAGCAGCCAATGGCGAGTCTTCAGCCTTACGGGCTTGAACCACGGTACTAAAACATTTAGCAGCCCGACGCCACTCACGAGCCACCCCAAACATGGTTCCAGCAGTATCTAGTGCCTGGAGAGCCTGATCCCGTATGATATTTGAGGCTTTCTCGGCTGCCTCTGCACGGTCCTCATCTGAACGATATACATAATCATCGTAGTGAATCTCATCAGCGAAGTATTGCTCCAGTTCTCGCCAACGCTGGGCTATAGTATCATAGTCCCGGGCGATTGACCGGGCAACCTCAATTTCGAGCTGCTTAGTGTCAGACGCGGCTTCAATTCGTTGGAGCAACTCAGCGATTTGTTCCAAAATGTCCAGAATGCCTTGTCCCTTGGCTTTTGTAAGATGTTTAGCTATCTCTTCAAGGTCTTCCCTGGCATTTTCGAAAAGCGCTTGGTAGGCTTTGACTAAGGTATCGTGGTCTAATGATGCCATCGTGCAATACTCCTTTAGGCCCGATTCGCTAACGCTTGATGAATGAGAGCGCCGACGAAATTCGTCTGTTCATGGATGTTTCTCCTTTTAGCTCTTGCACTCAGAGAAGAGTAGACCTAATTCATACTACTTGAGATAAAATCAATAAAAAAATAAAAAACTGGAAGAGGGGTCCGCTCCGGTGGGCCTACGCGTTTCAACCGAAGCGGACAATTTTTCCAGCTCTTCCAGCGACAAAGACTTTCTTACGACCTTCTGATTGTACCAGCTTGTTTCCACTAAGCACAATTTTCACTTCGCCCTTTTTGAAGACCAACCGGTCTTCGCTGGCGATGATTCCACACTTTCCATGCTGTGTGTCAAGAATCGTTGCCACCCATCCACGTTGTCGTTGGATGAAGGTGTCAGTAAACCAGCCTCGATTATTAGCAAAAAACCGTCCAAAAATCTCTTGAGCTCGCTGATAAGCGTCATCAGCCGATTCAATATGGAACCTCCGCAGCTCCTTATCCTTAGCCTGCGATGTACTGGGCGGCATCCACTCACCATCTTGCGTTAAGAGGAGAAGACTGCCATTCCAATCGAAAATATGACTCTGTCCGACAGCCCCACGACGCGTTTCAGCAATGGCATCAATAATGGCCTGTCCAAATCCTATGAACACTCCACCAACTTCCTTATTCCGATAGAAGATCGGGAAGTAGAGGGTCCCCTCACTCACATTAAGTAAGGCTTTCTCGGATCGTGCAATATCTGTGGGATGGGTTACTTTTCCAGCCAAGGCTCCCAGAACCAATTCCTGGTTTCGATAACCCCATGTAGAACTTGAACTCATTTTTCACCACTCTCGCTAGACATCGTCTGAATCTTTTCCGATTCCCGAAATCATCTGGTTGTGAAGGTATTCCGCTAATTTAAGTGCCATTCGCCCAGGGATAGTAATGAGATACCGTCCCCGCACTCTTTCTTGGGTGACATACCCAGCTTCTTCAAGTTGTTTCAGGTGATGAGGAAGTGTCCCTGGCTTAAGACCTGATAACTCCATCAGATCCTGATGATAACGAGGTTCCTCTGCAAGCAAATAGAGCAGACCAATGCGTTCGGCACTCGCAAGTGGTGCAAGGAGCCGTTCTGCTTCTTCAGCAGGTACTTGCCGCACCGCGTCTGCAGCTGATTTACCTACTGCTACGCCATCTTCATCGATTTTCAGTCGTGCGCCATCGGGACCAATAAACACACTTCGCATTGCCCGATTAGCGCCACGCATAGCATCCGTAACAACGAGCTTAATGTAGTCAC
>JAEOTD010000146.1 GCA_016839995.1 Candidatus Hermodarchaeota archaeon | reverse complement strand
TCGTGAATGCAGCATTCATGTCAGCTTCACAAGACATCATTATACCTTCATTGATTAGCCATGATATCGGCAGGCAACCGCTCACATAATTGTCAATAAATTCTGGTTGGCACTTGAATCCACCAAACGCATAACCCCCAGTTTTCATCACATCTTTCATGGTAAAATAGAGTCGGACACTTTTTTCCAGAACCTCATCTGAGACGTTAACGGAACCATAGGTCTTTTTCGCCCATGCCATCTTTTCCTTGACCTTCTTTGCAGGCACCTTCGGGGCCTCTAAGTACAATCGAAGCATATCGACGTGTTCGATTTCGGTCCCAAAGATTTCTTTGATTTGACTGAAATCAACAGCAGAGGTCACCATACCCATGGTTTTTCCACCTATTACAACTGCCTTGCTTCGGCTCAAATTATCAAATGTCATTGCCGCTCGGCAATAACTAGTGATTGCTTTGAGCACATCGGGTGAATCTGGTTCACCATACACAAAACGATGCAATAGGCTGAGTTCATCAAGGCTCCCATGCGTAATTGCAGCACCCACTAAGCTGAATGCAGCTGGGCTACGATATCCATAGACAATGCTGGGGAGTCCAGTAGCCTGAACTGCAGAAACCACCATGGGTGCATAAACCCAGGAGCCAATATTGTAAATGATGCACTGAATATGATCATGGATCATATCTTCGGAGATTCTTACCGAATCCTCCATTGTAAGCACCAATTTATCATGTGCAATTATTTCGAGGGGCTGTGTTTTCAGGGCTTTAGACAGTTCCTGATGGGCTTGTTCGGCAATATCAGTACGTTCACGAGCTAAAGAGAGGGTGATGATTCCGACTTTGGGTTTTTGCATAAAGTTCCCTCTTGAACTAGTGTGTGTGCAACCGTGGGCTCGTTGTGATAAAAGCCTTTCATTCGTTATTGTCGCTGTGCACAGTAACCAATCATTGCGATTATTCTTTATGCTGTAGGTTCGTCAAAACTCCCAAATCGGTATCCCTTCAAATCTACGGTGACAAACTCATAACCTAACGCGGTTAAATCATTGAAAATTCTCTCCATTATCGGTTTCTGGAAAATTGTGGGTATTGTTTCAGGTGCAACTTCAATACGGGCTAATCGACCATGATCCCGTACTCGTAAGATGCCAATATGAGCAATGTCTTTGATGGCTTTTTCAGCAGCGGCCACTCGTGAAAGCCGGTCATCAGTGAGTTCTTCACCATAAGGAATGCGGGTGGCCAAGCAGCTATTTGAGGGCTTATCTGCCACTGGAAGGTTAAGCTCTCGGGCTAGTTCACGCGATTCGGTCTTAGTAATTCCAGCATCCACAAGTGGACTAATGATGCCCAGTTCCCTTATCGCCTTCATTCCAGGACGATGTTCGCCTAAATCACTGACCGAAGTTCCATCAACCACGCCCGCAATTCCCAATTTGACCGATAACACTTGAGCTTCACGAAAACGGTAGAGTTTACAATGGTAACAACGATTCACAGGATTCGGTGTAATCGAAGAAACCTTGAGTTCATTCAGTGTCTGAACTTGATGACGAATTCTAATTTTCATGGCAACAGCCCTTGCATCTTCAATTTCTTCAGGTACCATTAGAGGCGAATTGAAAGTGACAGCTATCGCCTTCTCTTGCAACGCTTCAAAAGCAAGTGCTGCAACAACGGAGCTATCAACGCCGCCAGAAAGAGCTACAAGCGCACTTCCCAGTCCTTTGAGCTGGTTCACAACTTGAGTCCGTTTCTCTTGTAAGGATTTTTTCTTCATCGAAATTGTAGCTAGACCCCCTCTGGATTTGATGCCACTTTTGATTTTCCAAGGACAAACCGAAGAAGATTAGGGATGCCGGGCAATTCTCCTGTTCCAGCTCCATACCCAACCGCTAGCGGATAAAGCTCAGGAAACACTTGTGTTGATACAGGATTCAAAGCGGCTAGGAGGGAGACACCAGTCGGAGTGGCCATCTCACAAATCTGTGGTCCTCCTCTGAACACGAGATTATGTTCAGTTAGTATATTCATCACCGCAGGGCCAGGGGCAGCCAACTGTCCATGTCCACTAGGAAAGGTACCACCACCCACAGCAATTGGTAGAGTGAAATACTTCGATGTTGCTGGATCAGCTAACCCTAGACTCTGGAGCGCTTTAGCCGCTCCGATGATATCAAGAACGGTATCAACGGATCCTGCGGCATGAAGGTGAACCTTTTCTGGTGGATGACGATGAACCTTCGCTTCTGCTTCAATGAGTATGTGAATTGCCCGGTTGGCAAATGCAGCTGCGGGTTTGGAGAGGTTAAGATCTATGGCCATAGTCTTTACGGCATCAAGGAGAATTTTACCGGGTCGTGTTGTATAGGATTCTTCGATTTGAATGTCTAAGTATAATCCGCCAATATGACTCCGTGTAACGAATTTAGGATTTACGATAACCTTCTTGCAGTTTGGGACATAATTGACGGAAGCTTCCATGGCAGCCTTGACTATGGCAATATCTGCTCCTAAATCAAGGAGGGTGGCAACAAACATGTCTCCTGCAATACCTGCTAGTTGCGGGTCAATGACCAAAATCTTTGAATCGAGCACGAATGAATCCCACGGTGTTGTCAATTCTTCAACCTTTAATATACGCGGTTCTTCTATGAGAAAGTGGTGGTAGAAACAATGACAGAGCTTCGCGATATTCTAGATAAAGTTGCGAAAGGCGATTACACTGTTGAAGAAGCTGAAACTAAACTACGTATCTTCAATATTGTGGAAGTTGCTCATCTAGCAAAGCTCGATGTGCATCGAGAAACTCGTAAAGGCATCCCTGAAGTCATTTTTGCCAAGAACAAGTCTGTCTCTGATCTTTTAGAAATCGTTAAGGCAGGAATGGATGCCAAACCCGTGCTAATCCTCAGCAAGTTGACCCCAGAACAACAACAGGCCATTTCAGACTCGTGTGGAAATGATCTCGTGTTTGAGGTATTCGGAGAGGGTGAAATTGCAGTTCTCCATAAACAAAATTATCTTCCTCGACAAACGGGAGGAAAAATCGGAGTAATCGCTGCAGGCACCTCAGACCGAAGGGTTGCAGAAGCTGCTCGAGTCATGGCTGAACAAATGGGCTGCCAAGTGCTAACCACCTATGATGTGGGTGTCGCAGGAGTTCATCGGCTATTCCCAGAACTTGAAGAGATGGTGGAACAAGGTATTGATATTCTCATCATTGCTGCAGGAATGGAAGGTGCACTACCTTCATTGGTGACTGGGCTAGTTGATATCCCCGTCATTGGGCTTCCGATTTCAACTGGTTACGGTTTGGGTGGTGAAGGACTCGGTGCCTTAATTTCTATGCTCCAATCTTGTTCGCTTGGGTTAGCTGTCGTAAACATCGACAATGGGATAGGCGCTGGAGCCATTGCAGCTTTGATTGCTAATCGGATTGCTCAAAAATAGCCTTGTAGAGGCTATCCAGATAAGACGATAAACGTTGTATCTATACAATATCTGTCATTATTTGCCCCTGTTTGTATTTGCTTGGGAAAGCGGTTATTCGATGTTAGCTATGAAACCAGCTATGATGTCTGCGAGGTTAGGGGGGTACCAGTGACCGAGTTGTGGGTATTCGATGAATTGGCATGGGATGCCGCCGTCGTTGAGCATTTTAGTGAGTGTTTGGTTGTATTTGCGAGGGATTGCTTGGTCTTCTTTACCGCGGATGATGATGCCGTGGAGGTCTTGGTGTCTAGCATCGTCGATTAGGGGGTGCCATTTTTCGGGTTCGTTCCTCCAAGGGCCACCAGGGGAAACCGCGATGAAGCCATGTACGGGTATTGTTCCTTCGAGTGCGAGTCTGATGGCGAGGTCACCTCCCATTGAGAGCCCGCCAGTAAATGAGTGTTCTAAATCGAGCGTGTTGTTTAGGGTGATTGTCTCTACATAGGCTTTGATTTGGTGAATTGATGTTTCATAGTCTGGCCAGTACCCGGTGGCAATTCCGGACCAGTACTTGTTAGTGGTTTGAGGCATTCCGAGTATGTAACCATGGTCAACGACTGTTTTCCATGCTTGGTATTCTTCGTTGATGACGCTGGCTTGGGCGTGGAGGGCTAACATCAGGGGCTTGGAAAGTCTAGTGGTTTCCGGGAACACGGTAAAGTTGGTATGGTGCTTTGATGCTTGCTTGGCACGATTTACGCTGATGGGGACGAGTCTTTCGAATTCGGGCATGCCTTGTAGGGGTTTGAAAGCGGGGCTTTCACGCAAAATGGTCTCAGAATACCAGCCGCCAGTATCTAGGATCTCATTGATTAATTTGAAGAAGAGGTCGTACTTTTCGAGTTTTATTGCTGCGGCCATCTGAGTATAATAGATTTCAGGTTTAAAGTCAGGAAAGTCTGTGGCTACTTCTTTTAGGAAGTCGATGGTTTCTTGATATTTCTTCTCCTCATATAAGGCGCCAACTGTGCGTAGATGCCGCCAATAATGAAACAAGTGCTTCATTAAGTAACCTCCCATAGTGTAAGTTTTTGAAAGCGCAATTACAGTGATTTTGTCCATTTCTTAAAAATTTTTGAATGAGGCAATCATTCCATGTCTACTATTCGGATGGGAACTGGAGAAAATCTCATAATAACCCCATAAGTGTCATAATAACACTTTCCAGAAAATCGCAACTTCGGTTTCAGTTCAGGCATCTGCTGAAGAGGTTTTAAGAGGAACCCTAACGGCAGTTACATGTTCTCATTGCTGCGGCTACCCTCATCTTTGAGGAACGATGGGGACAACAACAAGCGGGAAATCAGTCTCAAAAAGAGCCGGAATTATCGATGGGGTAATAATAATGCAACCAAGTCCGGTTGGATGGGTTTCAACGGGAGATGCAAACCTACCTCGGAAAGCTGTTTTGAAAATGATTGTCGTAGGAGATGGGGGAGTAGGCAAAACTACCCTCATTCATCGATTCCTAACCGGTAATTATCTTGATCAACGCATGACCGTAGGCTCAGGGTTTGCCACACGAGACCTTGAGATGGACGGCGTGGTCATCACTTTGACCATCTGGGATTTTGCTGGTGAAGAACGGTTTCGATTTCTTCTGCCCGCTTACTGTCGAGGATCACTTGGCTGTATTCTCGCCTTCGATTTAACACGTCCACCCACATTCTATCACCTTGACGAATGGCTGAATTTAGTTCGCGAAAATACGGACAACATTCCTATTCTCCTTGTTGGCACCAAACGTGATGCGGGAACTAAAAACAGTGACTTAGCCCTTGACTATGCAAAAATCAACAATCTCACCGGTTACCTTGAAACAAGTTCCAAAATCGGACTCAACGTCGCTGAAGTGTTCGAAACCATTACTACACTCATGTGGAATCGAATCACCACCGCGGACCCAACTTCACTCATAAAAATCCCGTCTAGCCCCTAATCGGGATAACTCAACGACCCTGTGAACCTACCGAAGCCTGTCACAATGACCATTTGTTTTTATCACAATAACTCCATTTCCTCCAATACTAGGCTTTAATATCTGATGTTTTGTAAATTGAGCTATGTCACTGGTAGCTGTTGTAAAGGGAGAACGTGGTGTTGAACCCGTATTCAGGGCAATGGAATTAATACCGTTCAAGGAAGCTCTTGAGCCATTTGAAACTGTCTTAGTGAAACCGAATCTTATTACAAGCCATACCTTCGAGACCGGAATAACAACTGATCCCATAGTGGTGGAAGCCGTAATCATGAAGGTCAATGAGCTTGGTAAGAAAGTTGTAGTGGTTGAGACAGAGGGAGGAATAACATCACCTGACGAAGCCATAATTGAGACAGGGATGGTGGCGATAATTGAGCGGCTGGGTTCCGAGTATATCAATATGAGGAAGCTTGACGATAAAGTTGAACTGAAAGTAAAAAATCCTCGTGGAATAAAGACATTCAAGGTGGCCCGTCTCGCCGTTGAATCAGCTATCATCACAGTGCCGACAATGAAGACGTTGGGTCATACAACAATCACTATGGGGTTGAAGAATATGTTCGGCATGCTCACAACCAGAAACAAATACGACATGCACCAACACGGAATGAATAACGTTATCTACGATATCTGCAAGACCCTACCGCCAACTCTCAGTGTAATCGATGGCTTCTACGGTAAGTCTGGCAATGGTCCATGGAGTGGTCCCCCTGTGAAGATGGACGCAATCATAGCTAGTGTTGACCCAGTAGCAGCAGACGCAACAGCCGCAAGATGCATTGGCATCGATCCTTATACTATAGATCACGTTCGGTGGCTCCATGAGGAAGGCATGGGCGAAATTGCTGACATCGAAGTCGTAGGTGATGGCATCGATGCTATCTACCAGAAATGGGAGCAAAACTAGGAGATTGCGTACCAGAAGAATCTCGAATTAGGGAAATATACTTAACTGACTCTTTAAACCGTTCAAACCCCAGCTGGAGGGGAATTGTACTTTATCGAGATGCACGTAAATGACCCAAGCGGAAAAACCACCTACCAAAGAAGAACTTCTTGAAAAAGCTAAACAGCCGGCTAAAGAAGCCATGCAACTCCATCCTTACTATAAAGGGAAAATCCAAACTATTCCTAAATGTATCATCCGGGGATTCGATGACTTTGCTATCTGGTATACACCAGGAGTAGCTGCCCCGTGCCGAGATATCGAAGCCAACCCAGAGAAAGTCTGGGACCACACCAATAAGGCAAATATGATTGCCGTTGTAACTGATGGCAGCCGTGTACTAGGATTAGGAAACATCGGTCCTGAAGCCAGCCTTCCGGTGATGGAAGGAAAATCCTTGATTTTCAAATATCTCGGAGGAGTTGATGCTGTTCCTATTGCCCTCAACACCCAAGATCCTGAGAATTTCATCCGGGCAACCAAACTCCTTGAACCAGCGTTTGGTGGAATTAACCTAGAGGATATCTCAAAGCCCAAGTGCTTCAACATCTTACATCGGTTAAAAACGGACATGAAAATCCCTGTCTTTCACGATGACCAACAGGGCACGGCCACGATCATCTTAGCCGGTCTGATGGGTGCCTTACGGTTTGTAGGCAAGTCCTTAGACCAAGTGCAAATTGCCATGCTCGGAGTTGGTGCAGCAAACACCTGTACGGCGGAATTACTTATCGAGGCCGGTGTACCCGCAGGCAACCTGATTCTCTGTGACCGGGATGGTTTGCTTTACAAGGGTCGCGAGGACCTGAAAGCGATGAAGGATGATGAACATGAAAAGTACGATTTAGCGATTCTAACCAACGAAGAACAGCGCTCGGGTGATTTTGGTGAAGCTCTTCGTGGGGCTGATGTGTGCATCAGTGCATCTGCACCCAAACCCGGTTTAATCAAGAAGGAATGGGTGGAACGGATGGCCAAAGATGCCATTGTCTTTGCCTGTGCGAATCCGCTCCCTGAGATTTGGCCATGGGAAGCTAAAGAAGCTGGAGCCAAAGTGGTGGGCACAGGTCGATCCGACTTTGATAACCAGATTAACAACAGTCTTGGATTCCCAGCTATCTTCCGTGGTGCTCTTGATGTCAGAGCCATGGAGATCACTGATGAGATGTGTATCGCTGCTGCATCACGTCTTGCAGATCTTGCTGAAGAACGTGGGCTGCGTGAAGACTATGTGATTCCTAGCATGCAGGAATGGGAGCTCTATCCTGCAGAAGCGGTTGCTGTTGGAATGAAAGCTATCGAGCAAGGTATTGCACGAAAGGAATGGGAAGAGAAAGAACTACTTGCACACGCAACTAGGATCATTAAGCGGTCAATTGATGTGACTCAATCACTGATGGATAACGGATTCATCCCCAAAGCACCCATCTAAATGAGGGGTGCTTTTCTACACTTTTATGAACATATAGACTCCACAAGGGCAAACCTTTAACCATCTAACGACTTTGCAGGCGGTACCTAGTTTGTTACTTCAGGGAGAGTTATGTGTGTGCCGATTCTGGTATCTGATTTAGATGGAACTCTGCTTGACGTACGAGAACGGTTTATCCATGCTCAAATTAATGCCCTTGCAAAGTTCGGGCACACAGTGACAGCTGACCAAGTTACACCTCTTGTGGAGTTTACCATGGATTATGACCAGTTCCTCGGTGGACTAGACGTAACCCTGTCTCAGGGAGAGCTCATTCAGTATCTCCTTAGTATAGAGCAGGAATTTTACAAAGGGTGGCAATACTCCTTTGTATTTCCTGGCGTTATCGAGACCCTCACTTCAATTCACCCACGAGTCGATGCACTGCGACTGATTACTTCTCGGGCGTGGGTCGAAGAAACCCGGGAAGAAGTCAAGCACTTCGGGTTAGACAGGGTCTTCGACCGACAGGTATGCACTCGTGGAGACCTAGCTCGTAACGAAGGTGTGCCAGAAGTTCCCTTATACCCGTTTTCAGACCACCGTCAACGACTAATTCAGCTTGCTATCGCTGATTTGGAAAACCAAGTCGAGGTGTGGGTTATCGGTGATTCACCCAATGAAATGCAAGCTGCACAAGCAATGGGCTACACCACCGTGGGAGTACTAACGGGATTCTTCACTCCCAAGGCTCTCAAGCCATTCTGTACTCACATCCTCGATTCCATAGCAGATATCGGAACTCTTCTGTAATCAATAATCAAAGGGGGACAGTCAAGCTTATAATGGGACCAAATCTCTATTCCCCCGCATACAATGAAATTGAAAGCATTCCTATCCGACCTTGATGGCACTCTCATTGATACACGCGAAAGAGCAATCCATGCCCACTCTAGCGGATTACATGCCATCGGTTATACAATCCATCCAGATCAAATTCGAAAGTTGTACCAGTATTCATTCGATGCGCGAGATCTCCTGAACCGATTAAACATTCACCCTTCCGACTCCGAGTTCATGAAATACCTCGGAGGATTTCGAAAACACTTCTTCTCACACAAAGGACAATCCAACGTCATTCCAGGGGCAATTTATGCCCTAAAACAAGTCCAATCGCTCACTGAACATATGCGAATAATTACATCACGACAAGATTCACAGCAGACTCTACAAGAAATCCGGTTCTTTGGACTTGACAAATGGTTTGAGAAAATCTTTACACGTGGAGATTTGGCTAACGTGAAAGGAAAAGGTCGCGTTCCACTATTTCCCTTTCTTCCACAGCGACGAATGTTAATCCGATTGGCACTTCGAGATATCAAAAATGAAGGCGAGGTCTGGGTGGTTGGCGATTCAGCCGGAGAACTTGAAGCAGCAAAAAGCTTAGGCTGCACTACAATTGGTGTTTTAACAGGATTCGGAACAAGTGAGGATTTAGCTCCCTTTGCGACGCATGTTATCAATTCATTTGCTGAAATTGTGCATCTTATCTAGCCTACTGTCTAAAGGTAAGTAACAATGTGCCCCCCCAAATCTCCTTCCCAATCAGAGGACTGCGATTCCAATCCTCCTCGATTTGATACACGCCAGTATCAAGAGCACATCCTTCAAAGAATTAAGGAAAACCGAGACCGCAACATTTTGGTGGAACTGGATTGTGGGCTTGGAAAACGAGTACTCACCTACAAGTTAATTACTGAGCAATTCCCCGAAACTCGATTCGTTATCACCGTGAACTCGTCTTCTTCTCTGGTAGAAACTGCTCAATACTTGGAGAAAGAATACGGCGGTGTTGAAGGATTAGGCGTTCTATCTCCACGCGTTCAGGGATTTCGCCGTGAGCAGCTTCTCCGAGAATCCCGTGTGGTATTATGCACCCCCCGAGTCCTCGCCAATATTCTTAAGAAAGGAACACTCGCACCAATGGATTTTGAGGGTCTAATGATCAATGAAGTCGATACTATCCTACGGCGAGTAGGACAAAATCGAGTTCTCATCCAACCATGGACCTATCTCCTTGAATTCTTCAAAGACAACTGGATTATCGGACTCAGTGGTACCCTTCGTGACGACCATGTAGTCTTCACGCAGGAGCAGCTCCAAATTCGAGATGAACTCCAAACACTTGCTGAGTTTTTACCCAATGTTGAATTAATTAGTATGAATGAACTCGCTGACACCGATTTAGAGAAATTCATCAAACCAACGATTTTAGACGCCGCTTCGGTCAAGAATCCAGTCATTCGAGCAACGTCTCTGGTCATTGACGACCTAATCCAATCCACCCGTGAAGAAATTTATCGGATTGTTCGGGAAGAAACCCACCAATCCATGGGAAAACTCCCAGACTCTACTCGAACACTTCACCTTGTACTCCACGAGCTCCCAATATCAGAAGAGCTTGCCCAACAATACAGTGGGCTTCTCATGACTCGGAAATATCTCTATGGTATGGCATCGAAAAGTTTTCGTCGCTACCTCCACCACCCAACCATCAAACCCCATGTCGACATCGACAGAATGATGCAAGACTGGCCAAAGATTACACCCAAATCCATCCAGGCTCGGGACTTGGCTCTGAATGCAAAGAAGACAGTCATTCTCTCATCATATCTCAAAGTCGTCAGCGAAATCGATCAACTACTCACGGAGAAGGGCGTCCAAACCTTCCAACTCACCGGTCGAACACAAGACAAACAAGCTGTGCTCACGAAGTTCAAACAAACCAAGTCTCAGGCGGTTGTCATTCTCTCACCAGTTGGGGAACGGGATCTTGACTTACCTGATGCCGATTTACTCATCATCTGTGACACGGTCAACACGACCAAAACGATTTATCAGAAAATGAAACGCAGTCGAGGCGGACGTGTGGTCTTCCTTGTATATGCTGACACCTCTGAAACAGGTAAACTCCGGCGATTAATCGACAATATCATGGACCGGTACCCATGGTCCTCGCGACTCGGAAATACAACTGCTCTGCAGTAGTTAGTATGTCCATCTCTTCTATTCTCATTGATAGACAAGCCAACGATACCAGAGGGCGACACTCACAAGACTGACAAATACCGTAAGAATGACAGTTGAAATACCAATTCCCCAAAGCACCGATATTGTTGGAGGAAATTGGATTGGATCTCGCGGAAATGGTGGTATAGGGATTCTGGCAAGAGTAAGCAGTGTCGGTGTAAAGAAAAACCATTGCGTCCACAACCCCACCACTAAGAGCGTCACCAGTGAAGTCAACAGGAACCAGCGCAAGTGATACGGTTGATTCGTGGGGTGCGACGCCACACTAATTAGAAGTATGCATAACCACGGACCAAGAACGAAGGTCGCTATAATCAGAGTTGATTGAAAATTCATGAGAACCCCAATTAAATGTTCTATTGTGATCTCTGTTGGTGGTTGGGGATTTTGTAAAACAGTTACGACGCTTAGCGCTTCGACAATGAATGCAAAGGCGACAAAATAAGAAATCGTAACGGCACCAGAGAGTATCAGAAACAGGATACGCCAATACAAACGTCGACCTGGGTACGCGGAAAAATCATAGGCAAATCCCAAACAAGCTCCCTCCTTTAGAGAACAGAGCATTTCATATTAAAATACACGGATAACGGATATCTTCCCTCAAAAGGAAAAAAGGAAGAAGAGAGGATTTGAAACCCCTCTTCAACTAGAAGAGTGTAAGAATCGCTCCTATGATTACTAAAACGGCGCCAATGCCTCCACCAAGAATTAAGAGTATAATTCCGAGTACCAGAAGCATAATCCAGTTTTTCTCAAATTTCCATGGAAAATTGATAACGCCAGATGTAGCAAGTGTAATCAACGAAAAGATGATGAGAAGAATGCCTAGGATAATGCCGATGCCAACGAAGAGGCCACCAATGCTCCATAAGCCTAGACCGAAGGTTCCAAAGCCAAAGATCTCTAGTATACCGAAAATCAGTGCTACAATTGCGCCAATCAGTACGAGGATTTCACCAATCCTTGTTAATGAAGTTTTTGTCATTCTATTTTCTTCCTGTTTAATGCAGATTTTTCTGCAGACTAAGGTGAAGCGAATTTCATATTGCTTGCTAATATAAGGTTACGCTATCTATCAATTTTCGAATCACCAACTTTAATTGAGCCTGAGTGAGCTGCTTGAAAGATGAAGAATTCAACTCCTAAATCCTGAGAAAAAAAGTTGAAAACCACCCTGGATAAGAGTGCTTGCGTTATGAACTCGCAACCATTACGAAGCATAGCTATTAGCCAAGAGGTTGTGAATATTGACTTCAAGAAAATTCTGTTCACCAACTTCTCCAGAAAGTGGCATAGTATTACAAGGATTTAACAACTCAGAACAATGTACGAAAGTGTGAATCAAGCATGGTTGCCCAAAAAATTCAACCAACTGAAGACGAACCAACGGATCCTCCAATTTATCCTGTCTATGTCTTCGAGAGGACTTGCAAAGAGATTTTCAATTATTGCCTCGCTGAAGCGTCAGGGGAGTCCCGACGGGAAGCCTTAGGTGTCATTCTTGGCTTTCGTCGAACCTGGAAAGGCGAAAAATACATTCGAGTCACTGATTGGGCGACTGGACGCGTTGAAGCCAGCGTTGCCCATGCACGATTTACACCCGAAGGAATTTTAGAATACCGGCTTGCTCTACATGATCGGTATGGGAATAATCCCCATTCACCACGAGTTGTCGGACTATGGCACTCTCATCCCTTCGGCGGTGATCCCCATTTCTCCTCAACCGATTTGAACACATTTTTCAACACCCCATTCTGTGCGGAGGGGAACATCTTCTTTCTGATTGATCCCGTGAGTAAAATCTTCAAAGTGTACATGCTCTGCAAACGACCCGATGAACCAGGACTTCAACTTGAACGCGTTGAGTGGTGTACATACCGACCCTCTGTTCCACTGGGTGAAGAATCCACAATTGAAGAATCAGATACACATCAAGAGGGTGAACCAAGCGATGACGAAGAAAGAACCGACCCCAGTTGATCTACAATTCTTTGAAAAGAATCATCATGACCGGACCCGTCGCTGGCTAGGAACAACCAACCTCGAGACCATCCAGCAGTCAACCGTGCTTATGGTGGGTGCTGGTGCAGTCGGTAATGAGGTGTGCAAGAACCTCGGGCTCCTAGGGGTAGGGAAAATCATTCTCGTAGATCCAGATAAGGTGGCAGCTTCGAATCTCAATCGGTGTGTGTTCTTCCGACCAGGAGACCATGATGTCAAGTACAAAGTCGACGCTATTGCTGAACGCCTTCCAGAACTCGCAACAGATACCAAATTAGAACCGCATCCTCTTCCCATCCAAGAAGCACCTGATTCAGTATGGGATGTGGATTTGGTGCTGGTGGGTGTGGATAATCACTATGCCCGTTACTTGTTAAATGCTAAAAATCTCAGTTTGGCTCCGCCACTTCCTGTCATCAATGGGGCAATGGGGAAAGATTTTGTCTCAGTGGAAGTGCTCGCTCCCCCCCATACAGCTTGTCTAGTCTGTTCTTGGAGCAAAGATTTCGTTGACCATGTTGTGGCAAATGAGGTTCGAACCCGCTGTGATCCATTCTTTGTCGACACCGTGCCTCGGTTTCCCATGATCAGCTTTGTAACCTCAGTTGTGGGGGCTGTAATGTCTTGGGAAGCCACGAAGGTGCTAGTTGGATTAACCCAGTGGCGAAAAACTGGTCAATGGCAAGAGGAGTTAGAGCCGGCACTTGGACGATTCATCCAATACGATTTGCATCACCACAAATCCTTAACAGGTCTCATCATGGCGAATCCACGGTGTGCCGAAATCTTTTGTCGGGACAAACGCAAACATACCTAACGAGCTAGAAGAGCCCAATAGTTTTCTGCCAGACGGTCGACGTCGGTTTCTGATCCGCCCAGAGCCGCAGACTCAAGGTTACTTTGGGCGCCGCAGTTGGCATTTGAATATTCAGCAGGAGATTCACAGGAGACTGTAATCGTGGCTCAAAAGGTTCAATGGCTACAACTTGATCCATAAGACCATCAGAAATGGTTGCAGTCATGACCATCTGGTCTAGCGGATACTCCCGGCTAGCCTTGGGCACCACAGTAATTACCAACGGTAACTTACTCTTCCGAGGAAGAGCATCAGGGGATTTTACATGCAACTCAGCAGGTGCCTTTCGTAGTCGTGGATGTGCTGTTTCAGGGACACTCACGACACGTTTTACCTTCCACCCGGTTTCTATTTTTGGTTCGTATTTAGCCCCTTTTTTTCCATTTATGGCAGCTGAATTATAATGCCAACTCACTTTGAATTCTTGGCGGATTCGAGTATCCATCCAATTCCCAATTATTAGGGGAATATGACGATTTGTGACCCCCAGTAATCCCATGGAACCATGCCAGGTTGGATCAACAGGAATCCATTGTCCCCGAATCCACACTTCGCTCCAAGCATGACGTTCCCAGGCTTTCCCATCAAATGCATAGCCTGCTTCTAATCGAGCTGGAATTTTGTTGGCTCGACAGAGTGCAGTAAACAAGGCAGCATATTCTGTGCAGTCACCCACACGCTTTTCAATGGCGTACGCAGCGCCTCGTTCATGTTCCTGCCGAACATACCGCATTTTATTAGTCACGGCCTTCATCGCGGCTTTGGTGAATTGGATGGGCGTGGTGTGATCTTTTGCCAATTCTTTTGCCAAATCCTTGATGAGGTGATGATGGGACTCGATGAAGTTTTCAGGTTGGGTAAATTTAACGATATTAGCAGGAAGTTGAGTATTGAGTGTACTCTTGGGGAGGGCATAGCGAACTGCTCGGTTTCGGATCAATGCAGTGTATCCACAAGTGAAGGTTTCTCCAACGGGAAGTCGTTTGTGAAGAAATCGGAACCATCGGTTACCAATCATGTCGTTTTGTTGTTGTCCATCCTTGGGTGAAAATTTTACATCGAGAATATCTTGCCGTGGTGGTAAGGAAGGCGGTGAGGCAATGTTCACTTGGACATTGCTTATCTCGCCAGGCGTGGTGTTCTTTACGGTCGCTGAATAATTCACGCGGTGTACGACAATCGGTGGATGACCACCTTCTAGGAGGAAACCTCCCATAACAAGGTGGTCTTCGGGAGGTCCCCGGTTAGGATATTTATCGATAGCAAGTTTGATTCGGGTTTCTTGAAACGCTACAAGGATGGAATAGAATCCAGAAAGCAGAACCTTCTCCAATGGCAGAGTAAATTGACCGGTATTGGTTTTTCCGAATCGAAAGGGAACTTTACTGATTGTCCGACCAAAAGGATCAATGATATAGACCGCTCCGCCGTCGATTTTTGTATTCGATATTACGTTAGTCGTTCGGGTCAACTGGATGGAGATTTTCTGACCCGCTTTCACACTGGGCATGCCATCTCGTCGGGATGGGGCGATGATTTTCAGAGAGACTGGGAGATTACTCGTCGTCATCTCGTCCTTCTTGATTGGTATTAGATTCAGATTCTGGTCTTTCTTTATCTGACAAAATAACTACTTTTCCACCCGATTGCTGCGGACGAGATCGGGGCACATCACCCAGAATTGTCACTGTGGAGGGTGGTTCAGGTTCTGGGTCTACAACTGGTTCTCTCGGACCCAGGAATCGTGTGAAATGTGGAGAATGGGGTTCACCACCCCGAACGATGGCACCAGGACAAATGCCCTGACCTGTTTCGAGGAACAAAGCACGACACGAAGGACAGATGTAGCTTCCACAGATTGTACAAATCCACCAATGGCTCCGTGCTTCTTGAAGTGAAGTCAATGAATCACAGGCTGCACACTTCATTTGTGATGCGCCATGAACACTCACTCTCTCTGGTCCTCCTCTTCAGAAAATTTTCGAATCCGGTGAACCTTAACATTAAAGTGCGGGGAGAAGTTCGGTGGACGTTCTTCTTCAAAAGGAATGTCTCGCTCCTGTAATATTACAATGCGCTTTTCCTTTGTGGATGACTCGGTTTCAATGTCGGGTTCTGTCTTCTCATCCTTTTCGGGGGGATTCTCCGACATCGCCTTTCCTCCTACCTCTCCTCTGATTCATCGAGAATTCGAACACGGGATTCCCTTTCAGGCTCGCCAAGAACCTGAGGTGACCTTCGTCGTGGTTCATCTCGTGGTTGTTGTGGGCTGAGAATCCGGACACGTCCTCGTTGAGGAGGTGCCACTGAGCCCGATTTGTGTCGAGCCTCCCATAGTTGATCAAGGGTCTCGATAATATTTGTTGTATCTTCCTCATACCACGCCATGGCAGCTGCATTTAATCCATGATCGGATTGAAACTGAGATGGAGGTTCGACTCGATCTGGCTTCAATAGTACAAAAAATGGGAGATCTTCCAAGATTCGATCCAATTCACCTCGAACCGAATAACATGCATGTCCAGTTCCACTGGATGCTAATCGGGGGTGGAACAATGGGGTTTCAGCTGCAGGGCGGATAGTTCCAATATTCTGAGGATATTCGCGAGGTAAGTCAAAGACAAACCGGTGTTCGTATCGTATAGCTGATTCATCTGTAAGGGAGCGGGGTTCACGGATTATTCCCGGTAGATTCCGCATAATGAAGCGAACCTGCTTGTATGCTCCATCACGGTAGCGAGCAATAATTTCTACGGAGAAATCACGGTTACTCCACTTAGTGTCCTCACGGTATGGAGGGTCTGGATCCCATCCGCGACGGCCATATAGGTTATTCATGGTATCAAAGAATGTCTGGATTTGGGTTTCAACTCTGGCGTTGAATAGCTCAGTGGAGAATACAGGTCGTGTCATGGTGGTCTCTCTCCTCCACCCAATCGGTGGGTTTGAAATTTGATTCTATTGTCCGACTTCAGGAACGACATCAAGGAGGAAGAATTCATCATCCGTAATTTTTGGGTCAAGCTCCCCAAAGGTCACTCCGGGACTTAGCCGAGTCGGTTCTGGGGCTTTTCGAATTAGGACGAACTCAGCCCGTTGATCACCAATTTTCGCTTTTGCCCAGTCGTCAATGCTTACTCCCTCATCACGGGCCTGGGTAACGAGAGTGCGAATAACCTCTTCGACACGGGTCTCCTCATCAATGCCAATCCGAAATTCCTTTTGGCGTGGCTCAACATCAACTATTATTGAGCGCCAAAAACCTTCTTCGTTACTCATGTCTTTTCACCTACAAGGTGAGGGTCATATCATCCACTTTAACTTTACCCGATGCTTAGACGCCCTCTTGCCCTTCTTTATTTATGAAAGAGAATAGGTCGGCTCAAAATCCCAGATAAATGGCGCCTTGTCCTTTGTTGGAGTGAAAGTTTAAGAGTCACGAACTAGTTGGACTTAGTATACTTGGGCAATAAGAACACAGGCGTCTGCTCAGGAAAATCCGCGGGAGCTCATTTAACAAAATGACCACTAGGCATGAGACAACCCTTTCTACACCACAGGTTGTGTTTCGAAGTATTCGCCTAGTTAACTTTGTCATCCACCGCGACACAACTATACAACTTGATGACGCTCCCGTCATCCTCATAACTGGATCAAATGGAAGCGGAAAGACCCTCATTCTCGACGCCCTCCTATTAGCTATTGGAGTTGAATCCCGTCGAGCTCAACGCCAACGAAATTCAGCTTTCATTGGACGCTTCGGAAAACACGCTGAAGTTGAATTAGAACTCAATAATTTCCAACTCAATGAACGTCGGGTGTTACGTAGCCCTGATCCTGCGTTTGCTAAACTCTTGGATAGAGATGTTGTTTCGATTCGGCTTCGAATTCTTGACTCGAATCGAATTTCTTATTGGCTGAATGGTCAACGTTCTGTAAATGGGCATCAAATCGCTCGGAAAGATATTCGGAAGCTCTTTCAAGCCGCAGGACTCTTTGGGGATTCACCACTAGCTGTTACTGAAGCAGAAACCTTGGACCAGTTTGCCTCCCAATCTCCTCGCAGGAAATTTGAAACTCTTCTTAATGAAACAGGACTTCGAAACTGGATGGAAAAACTCGAGGAAGCCCGACTCCTTGTTCTACAGGCCAAAGCCAATGTCAAACCCCTCGAATACCGCATCCGCCATGAACAACAACGGCTGCAAGTATTGAAAGATGCCTATGAAGCCTTTCAACAAAAACAACAGCTCCTACAACGGCAAAACGACTTGGATATTGAGGCCGCTTGGGCTGAAGTTGCCTACCGCGAAGAACTCGCACTCCAACTCCAATCCCAAATCACATCCCTCGACTCGAAATTAACAGCCGAAAACGAAAAGCTTGCCAAATTTGACCAACGTAAGGCTGAGTTACAAGCTAAGTTTGATGCAATCGAAGCAAAACGCGAAAAGCTTCTCACAACAATGGATACGCTTCGCGACCAACAAATGCAATCCCAAGGACACCGACAAGGACTAGAAAACGAGCTAAAATCCCTCAACGAACGAACCGCCCGTCTTACCAAACGTCGAAAACCTGCAAAATCAAAAGTTGAAGGAATGAAAAAAGAGCTAGCCTCCTTCGTAACAGAACGTGACCAAGTTGATGATCAACTAGCTCAAGTTCGGCAGAGCATTGCTGCAACAGAAGAAGAACTGTATGCACAACCCCAGCGCTACCCTCGCTTTGAAGAAAACCTTCTTCGATCCTGTGTGCAGTATCGCTCTGAATTAGACAAAATAGCGCTTTCCGATTCGGTGATTGGTCCCATCTTTACTCTTATCCGTATGAAACCTGAGCATGCACAACATGAAACCGCAGTCAAACTAGCCCTGGGGCGCTATGCGTATGCATTTATTGCGTTAAACCGCGATGTGTTCGTCGAAGCTAAGACTCTCTATGACCGCCTCTGGCCTCAAGAAAAGCCAGATCTGGTTGTAGCCCGGACAAACCCGACTACCGCAGTTATACGCGATCGTCCAACGGTAAAATCACCGGTTATAGGCTGGGCTGTTGATCTCATCGAAGGCGATGTCTACGCGGTAAGTTTGCTCAGTCGAGTAGTTAATACAGCCATCGCAGAAGAGGGTACAGATCCAAATTCACTAGTGGATGCTTCTCAACAACTGAATGGGAACATTATCACCAGTGAAGGTTCGAGCCATTATCTCCGAATAGGGGCCTTTACTCGTCCTCCACGCCCAGTTACTGTGAGTCTGGATATTTCGCTCCGCGAATTGGGATTAGCCCATGACACTGCGGACACTCGGACTCAACTCCGCCGCCTTCGTGAACAAGAAGCCCAACTCATGCGGGATCGAATGCGCGTTAATTCTGAAATTAGTCAGCTCCGATCAACACTACACGAGTTGCAGGACGCTCACACAACCCAACTCTCGAAAGAGGAAAGAACTGC
>JAEOTD010000023.1 GCA_016839995.1 Candidatus Hermodarchaeota archaeon | reverse complement strand
TTTCCCACAATCGCCTCAGCTCCGACAAACACAGGTCCCACTAGAGCTGCACCTGGAAATATTCGAGCCCCCGGTCCAATCCAGACATCACCAATAATATGAGCTGAATCACTAACTGAAGCAGATGTATCGATTCGATCGCCTTTCTGTGTCCGTAATCGGTCAAAAAGAACAGGTGTCGCTTCGAGGATATTCCATGTGCGCCCCACATCAACCCATGGACCCTTTGAGTGGCTTCCATATACAGTGTGTCCTTCGTTGATGAGCTCTTGGATTCCAACCTCTAAATCTTGGGTTTTGCGCATCATATCAAAAATCGCGTTACAAAAGACATAGACGCCAGCCACGGCTAGATTACTCGGTTCTGTGCCTTTCTTAGGTTTTTCGACGATGGTTGTAATTTTCTTACCATCCAGTTCCACGACGCCAAATTGCCAAGGATTCGGCACTTCAAACAACGATAACGCCATATCTCCGGAGCGTGCAGCCTTCAGCGTGTCTTTGAATCGATCGGTTGTGGTAATGATATCACAATCAGTCATCAGAAACCGATCTTCGCCAGTAAGATGCTGTTCAGCTGATAACACTGCGTCGTACTCGCCCTTTGGTTCCTTCTGTTCCGCGTAACTAATATTGACTCCGAGTTTGGTGCCATCCCCGAAGTAGTCTTCGATTTGTTCCCGGAAATGACCCACCACCAATACAATCTCTTTCATTCCTGCATCGGAAACTGAATCAATTACATGATGAAGCATCGGTTTCCCTAAAAGCGGAAGCATCGCTTTAGGACGAAATTGAGTTAAAGGATGTAATCGCGTACCATAGCCTGCTGCGAGAATCAGTACTTTCATGTTCATGCCCACTTCCACACAGTTCCAGTTTTTTCATCCTCAAGAACTATACCCAAGTCTTTCAGTTGATCCCGAATACGGTCCGCAGTCTCAAAGTCCTTTTGTTTACGGGCCTGGTTTCGAAGTTGAATAAGAAGTTGCACCAATCCATCTGTAACCCCTTCATCAGAAGATTCCGGTTTCATTCGCTGCCGATACAACCCAAAGACTTCACCAATTGCATCAAGTATCTCCAAGATTTTCTGAAGGGTTCCTGCTGTAACAGAATCATTTCGGGAGAGTATTGAGTTCATTTTAGTCAGAAATGTATTCAAACTTGCCAAAGCGATAGGTGTATTGAAGTCATCATCCATCGCGTTCTCAAACTCAGTTTGTAAGGTTGATAGCGCTTCCCATAACTCGCTATCCACGGTTGAGGGCTTTACTGGGTTCTTTGCTTCTTCTACTCGGGTCTCCCGGAGATGACGTTGTAGGAGATCAATTGAATTATGAATCCGTGCTAGACGTGTCTTGGCTTCTTCTAACTGTGCATCACTGAAATCTATGGGGCTACGATACTGTGAGGAGATGAGAAAAAGCCGGACAACCTCTGGATGGTATTTGGCAGTGATTTCTTGGATAGTGAAGAAGTTGCCCAAGGATTTGGACATCTTTTCCTTATTCACCGTTAGGAATCCATTATGCATCCAATACCGTACAAAGGGTTGACCCGACAAAGCCTCTGACTGTGCAATTTCGTTTTCGTGATGGGGAAACACCAAGTCAAGTCCGCCACCATGGATGTCAATGGGCTCACCCAGGTACTGCTTAGACATAACTGAGCATTCGATATGCCATCCCGGTCGACCCTTACCCCAAGGAGAATCCCAACTCGGCTCACCAGGTTTCATTGCCTTCCATAAGACGAAATCTTGGGGATGCTCTTTCTCTTCAACTTCTCCGGCATCTTGATCTTCTGCTTCCTTCTCCCCCTTTTCTTGGCGAGAGAGCTTTCCATAGTTCTTAAACTTCGAAACCCGGAAATAGACACTCCCATTTGCCTCGTAAGCGAAGCTTTTCTCCACTAATTTTTGGATGTGCTCAATCATCTCCTGGATATGTTCCGTAGCCTTCGGAAAACCCGTTGCGCGTTTCACACCCAGCTTGTCAAAATCCTCAAAATACTCCTGAATGTACTTGGTCGCTAACTTTTCTGTTGTCGTCTTTTGCTCCTGTGCACGTTGAATCATCTTATCATCAATATCAGTGAAATTCTGGATGAACCGCACATCATACCCCTTGTATTCCAAGTACCGACGAATCACATCAAAGGCCACAATCGATCGGGCATGCCCTAAATGGCTCGAATCATATACGGTAGGCCCGCAGACATACATGCGCACTTCGCCCGCATGCAAGGGCTTGAAGGTCTCTTTCTTCCGAGTGAGCGTATTGTAAATCTTAATCATGGCTTCTCCCGCCTGAACCAGCTATTCATTCTCTATAAAAGTACTTTTCTACGATTTCGGTCTCTGCCGCTCAGCGGCTTTCAGAACTGTTTGAGCTAATCTCCTCTTTCGAGTCAGGGTAGTCATTAGTGTCTGTGCAACAACCGCCTTCACATCCCGCTCCTCAATACGAGCAGCAAGCGGTTGATCAGTTTTGTCTATTACCAACACATCAAGGAATTCCTTGTATATCTCCGCTACTCCCACCGCTGAGACTTCGAATCCTTTGCCTTCCATCAATTTATCGGCAGGGCCTTTCACCGGTTTACCACCGATAATCGGTGACACCCCAACACACGGAGCCGCTACCTCCATTATTGCTTCCTTAATACCGGGAACTGCAAGAATGGGTCCAATACTTACAATTGGATTACTTGGGCACACAATGATTTTCTCTGCCGTCTTAATCGCCTCTATCACACCTGGACTCGGTGATGCACTATCAATGCAATCGAAAATCACATCCTCTACCGCATCCTGAGCCTTCCGCTTCACCAGGTATTCCTCAAAATGGATTAATCCCACATCTGTCACAATCCGCGTTGGCACCCATTGTTCTGTCATGGGGATAATCCGGCAACGGACACCCAACGACTTACTAATCACCTGTGTAGCTTTCGAAAGCGGCCAACCCTGCTGTAACATTGCGGTTCGAGCTAAGTGTGTCCCCAAATCCTGATCTCCAAGGGCAAACCAAGTATCAAACCCCAGCTGGTTCAGCACCTCCAAGGCTTGAAAGGTATCGCCCTTAATCCCCCAGCCCTTTTTGGGATCCACAATACCAGCAAGAGTGTAAGTAACGATATCCACATCAGGTGAAATATACAGCCCCATGAAATTCGCCATATCATCCCCGGTATTCACAATCACCGTCAACTGCTCAGGAGGCATCACCTGAACAAGCCCTTCCAAAAACCGTGCGGCACCCACACCACCTGCAAGAGCAACCACCGACAACACATCACTCCTCCTTTTCTCCAAGGAACATTACAACTTCTTCAAACGGTTGTCGGATTGGCGGGTCCGGTGTTTCATTTGCTTCTCCCAACGTTAGAAGGGCTTGGGGGACAAACTCCTCAGATAAACCTAAGGCTTGCTGTACAGCCTCAGGGCAAAACAACGGCGCACAAAACCAGCAACCACCTAACCCTTCCACATGCGCCGCGAGCAAAATTGTTTGAATCGCTGCAGCAATACTTTGAACTGCCAGCATGAATTCAGTTTGCTGACGCTTCTTATCTGGATACGAATCCATGGGACCCATGGTCAAACACACAAGAACCAAGACAGGCGCCGAAGAAAACCTATCAACAGTCGCTTGAACCAAATCATCAACTAATTCTGGGGCTTCCCCATCGGCTTCCAAATCCTGACGGAACGCTCTTCCCATCGCCTTTGCGAGTTGTACTTTCCTATTCTCTGTCTGTAACACAAAAAACCGCCACGGCTGGGCATTATGTGCAGAAGGGGCCCATCTTCCGGCAGACAGGATTCGCTTCAATCGGTCACGGGAAATTGGTGCCTGCTGTAATTGACGGATACTTCTCCGGCTTGTAACAAACTCATAAAACTCCTGCAAGGTCATCCACTCCAGCAACTACCAACTAGGTACTCTAACCATCACAACCCCTTATAGAATACGCTCAAACACCTTGTATATCTCTCAACAAGGTTTCTTGTACTCGCCTTCTAGACAAATACTTAAGAACGCGTATTTCACGGCTCTAGAATAGACATTGAGGAGGAGGCTAGCCCTCTTCACCGTCCGTGCATAGCACTCTTGCGGCTACAAAAGTAAACCCTGCCAGATAGCGGTGGTTATCATGAAACGAACCCAACTCTTCTCACTGTTATTGTTAAGTATGATTCTCTTTCCACTCATTCCATATTTTCCTCCCTCT
>JAEOTD010000022.1 GCA_016839995.1 Candidatus Hermodarchaeota archaeon | reverse complement strand
CATCTGCTTCAGTTAGTGATTCAGCTCATATTATTGGTGATGTCTGGATTGGACCGGGGGCTCGAATATTTCCAGGTGCAGCTCTAGTGGGACCTGTGTTTGTCGGAGCTGAGGCGATTGTGGGAAATAATTGTCTGATACGAGATCATACGGTCATCGAGCGTAATGCACGGACGGGATTTTCCTGTGAATTGCGAAACACGATGATGCTGCCTGGAAGCAGTGTGGGACATCTCGCATTCGTGGGTGACAGTATCCTCGGGTTTGATGTCGAGCTTGGCGCAAGTGTTGTCTTGGCAAATTATCGATTTGATGGTGCCGAGGTTCAAGTCATGCTCCGAGACCAGCTAGTCTCAACTCACACTGACAAATTTGGTGCCGTTATTGGTGATGGAACGAAACTTGGTTGTGGAGTAGTCGTGTTACCCGGTCGCACGATTGGATACAACACCTGGATTGATCCATCCATTGTTGTCCAAAAAGATGTAGCTGATAACACGCATTTGAAGTTGAAACAGTCATTTTCCGAGGCGCAACGACGCCCGGCTACTGAATAATCCGTTTTAATGCAGTTGTTGCATCCTTGAGAAGTAGTTTTGCCCGTTGAGCTGATAACGCTTCAACAGTAATGCGGATTACTGGTTCAGTACCTGAAGGGCGAATGAGAATCCAGCTAGAATCGGAAAAACTAACGCGTACACCATCCATCCGGTTCACATTCTGCATATTTTGCCATTGTTCAAGTGCAAAACCAATATCAGCCATAACTTGGTCTTTCTGGTCATTAGGACAGGACAAGGATGCTCGGAGTAGTTGAGTAGCTGGGAGATCATCGACGAGTTGGCTTAGAGGGCGTTTAGCCCAATCTAGGAGTTCAAGGATTTTACATGCTGCGAGCGGGCCATCGGGACATAGATGAATCTCAGGGAAAATGAAAGGCCCAGAGGGTTCGGCACCAAGAACCGCATTGTGTTGTTTTACTAGATTGGAGACAAAGACATCACCCACTCGACATCGTTCGACTTTAGCACCATGCCGTTGTGCGATATGATCTACTGCACTTGAACTGGACACGGTTGTGGCAATGACTTTTCCTCCGCGTGTAGCAAGATAATAATCAGCGATAAGAGCGAGGAGAGTATCTCCAGCGAGGACTCGTCCGTGGTCATCGACAGCTAATACGCGATCTGCATCTCCATCATGGGCGATTCCAACATCTGCTTTTGTTGTGATGACAATTTCGCTGAGCTCATCTAATCTGACAAAATGTTGCCATTCAGCAGCGGCAGCACTTTGAATCTTTGAAGGACCACAATGTTGAGCATATTCCTTGCCATCAGGTGGTGTATTGAGGATTTTTACCTTGGCTTTGAGTTCCTGTAATGCTGTTGGGGTGACGAGTCCACCTACACCAAGAGCAGCATCGAGTACGACAGTGTGAGATTTCTTGACATCTGTGGCATCCTGTATCGCGTTGAGATGAAGGGGAATAGCTTCAAAGGAATTGAAATCAGCGAAATATTCCCAGCTTACTAATTCAGGGGAGGGGAGCGCGGCTTCGATTTCTTCTTGCTGGGGAACAGAAAATCCTGCGCCGTCGGGATTATGAAATTTGAAGCCGTTGTATTCAGGAGGGTTGTGGCTTGCAGTCACAATAATCGATGCGTTCATTCCTTCTTTTCCTGCAGCATACGCGATTGAGGGGGTGGGAGCCATTTCCGTTTGGATTACTGGAACACCGCCTTGGAGAAGGCCTGCCATAAGAGCAGATGTCAGCATGGGACTTGTGGTCCGATGATCATGCCCCACCATGATTTGAGTTGCTTTGTGATGACTTCGAAGAACTTGAGCTGTAGCTAAACCAATGCGAATGGCTAATGGTCCTGTGATGGTGTCGTTGACCTTTCCTCTGATGCCAGAACTGCCAAACAGTGATCGAGGGGTGGGCATTGTTTTCTTCACCAATTAGTGTGATATTCTATGTGGATGATGATTTGAGGATGTCGTCAATCCATTCTAATCCTAAATCCATGAGTTCTTGGGCACGTTTTTTCTGGCGGGCTTCAGTGAAACAACGGAAGACAGGTTCGGTGCCCGAAGGTCGTAGAAGGAGCCAACCATCTTCGAACACTACTTTGACTCCATCTTTAGTAATTACTTGAGCTTCGGGAAAATGGTCTTTGACCATATTAAGGGCATGAGTTGTGACTTGTTCTTTGAACTCGTTGGGACATTCAATCGCTCGTTTCAATTGCGTATATTGAGGAAACCCATCAATAACAGTACTTAACGATTGCTTGGTCTTTGCTAAATATTCGAGAAGATGAACTGTGCCAAGTCCACTATCTGAGAGGAAATTGAGTCTAGGATAGATGATTTTACCGGATTCTTCGAAGGTAAAAAGCGCGTTATGCTTCTTTGCGGCTGCTACCATAGCTGGAGGACCCACACGGCTGTAAACAACCCGGGCTTTGTATTGTCCGACAATGTCTTCAACGAGATTGCTTGAATTGATGGGAGTGACAATAGTGCCTCCACCTTCCCTGTCAAGCTCAATTTTGGCTAGAAGTGTTCCTGACACATCGCCCATTAATGCCCGACCTTTATCATCGATGAAAAACGCCCGATCCGCATCACCATCAGTCGCTATCCCTAGGTCCGCTTTTTGATCCTTTACCAGCTTCGCTGCTTGGCCGAGTAAGTTGACACGGAGATTTGGTGATCGTCCGGGAAACGTTGAATCAGGTTCGGTGTTGAGCCCAAACACTTCGCAATCAAGTTTTTGAACTACATATAGCAGCCAAGGAACTGCTGTGCCATTGGCAGCATCTACAACAATGCGGAATTTCCGTTTCCGAATTGCAGTGGTATCTACTTGTTCAAGGACCTTTTTGACCCAGAAAGACCCCACATCGGTGACCTGTTGTAGTTGCCCATGAGATTTCCAAGCAACCGGTTTGGGAGTTGACATGTTAAGCTGTCCAATTTGTTCTTCAATCTCAGGAGGAACAGGAGCACCATCGGATCCGAGTACTTCAATTCCTGACATATGGGCAGGGATATGGCTGCCCGTTATGAGGATGGCTCCGGCCAAATCGCAATGACGGGTATAGAGGCTGACAGCAGGGGTAATGACCTCGCCGCCATAATGAGCGTCTGACCCCCCAGCCATTAATCCACTCGCCACAGCATTTGTAAGAAGTGGACTGCTGGTTCGATTATCATGGCAGATCAAAATGGGTTTCCGTTTGAATACGTTAGCAACACTGTATCCGATTTGCCATGCGATTTCAGGACTGAGCTCTTCAGGAACACATCCACGAATACCACTGGTTCCGAAGTGTGGGGTCCATACCATATTGACGCCTCTGAGAACAGCTTGCCCATAAATCATTGGTCAAAGCTTTTATACCCCTTTTTATAGGTCGGTTTTTTCTGCAATGCATAAAGCAAAGAAGTTAAATTCGCTGATTCCTTTAGGGTGAATAGGATGCGGGTCGTAAAGTCTGCGGATTCCCTCGGGAGTTCTTCTACAATGGATGAAGACCATCTTGCTGCAGTGATACGTGAGTTTGGCCGCTCCATGCGAGAGGTCACCGGTGGTCTTGATGATGCGATGAATCGCTGGGAATCAGCCCACCGAAGTTCACTCCGACCCATCCGAGTCATTTTAGGTTCATTGTCTAAAATCAATTATCTCCGTAATATCGAAGATCTTGGAAAGCTCACTTCATTCGATGGAATTGTTGACCGCGCCCTCACTAAAAATATTGGGCTCTTAGACAAAGTGTTACCCAAGGTCTTAGTATTAGCCTCAGATTTCGAAAGTTCTATTCGAAAGATGCGTCTGATGGAAAAGCGGGTATCCGAATTACAACGACGCGGAGCCACCCTCCTTGGTGATGAGGGTAACGAAGAACCGCGAGTTCGCCAGCTAGTTGAGAATGTCGATGCTCTGAGTCGAAAGCTCCGAGAAATCGTGTGCATGTATGAGGATGAATACCTTTTCCGCATGAAAACCATCCGAAACATCGAGGAACTTTTGGATCCAAAGGAGCTCTACACAAGCCTTCTGTTGTGGACCATGGAACCATATCTGGAGTCAGACCGTATTGAAGCAATTCGCAAAGAAATTGGTACACACATTGAAGAGACGCGGTCTTTGGTTTCTCGGCAAAATGCTCCTACGAATATGTTCTAGACCCACTAGCTTGGACTGGATTACCCCACACATTAATTAGCCAACAGGTAGGTTTGAGGTTTACGAGGACTCGCTGTTGACACGACTATTTGGTACCCAAGGATTTCGTGGCACAGTCAACAAAGAGCTCACCTCAACTGTTGCCCATGACAT
>JAEOTD010000145.1 GCA_016839995.1 Candidatus Hermodarchaeota archaeon | reverse complement strand
CCTTCGGGTGTTAGATAGGTCTTGTAAAAACCAGCAATTTGTCCTTCGAGTCGGGCTCCGAAATAATGAAAGCCCGCCTGCATTTCTTCAATGATCTGTTCGGGGCTAAGGACCCGTTTGTGTCGCCATTCAGCAGGGATATGTATGGATTCGGGCCATACGAGGGTCATGAGTTGGGAGATTTCAGGGGCATCCTCTAGTGTAAGTTCTTCAATGTAGATGTCCTTATCTTCTAAGAGAAAATCGTTGCTTGATGGCGGCAGGGACATTGTAGGGAATACTCTGTGGTGAGATTTTTTCAATGCTTGCCTTTAACCTCAGTTTTGACAACTTGAAAGGCTTCAGTAAGCGCGGTACACCCCGTGCACCGAATACATCCTGCACGATGTATATTTGGATCGAGATCATGTTCAAACAGCAGGCGAGCACAGTCGAGAAAAACACCAACGATTCTATCCAAATTATCAACATAATCAGGGATATGACCTTCAATCTGTGACCCAGGGTTTGGACGGCAGGGCACAGGTACAGGAATGACACCAACTTCGATGGTGGTTTTGAAGCCCTGATGAAGTTGTTCAGGAGTTTCACCCAGACCTAAGAGAATGAATGTACTTACTTGCCCTTTTCCGAAGATGCGAACAGCATTCTTCCAAGCCGTATAGTAGTCTAGGAAGCTGGCATAAGCAAATTTACCAGGGCAGTATTGTTTTCGCAGTGCATCATCGTAGATTTCAAGGTGAATGCCAAGGGTGTCTACTCCGGCATCTTTGAGTGCTCGAAGTTGTGCAATTGATTTGGGGGGTTCGAGTTGCACATGAACGGGCACCTCACTGTGTTGTCGAAGCGTTGAGACGAAGTCAATGTAATCTTGGGCTCCACGGTCGGAGCGATCTGGGCTACCCATGGTTAAGGTCAGATGGTCTGCACAGCCTTCCTGTTGAGCCGCGTTGAGGACTTGAACAAACTGTTCTGGAGATTTGCGAAGTATCGTGTTACCCTGCTGCAAGCTAACTGGGATGCTGCAATATTGACATTCTAATCCCTGATTGAAGTAGTCACAGTGTTGGATAATAGTCGTGGCAAGACAATCCTTTCCATGGAGCAAACCGATTTGAGTCATGGGGGTGCCATCAGCTAGTTTCATCTCATAGAATTGGGGAGTGGGAATCAATGTGATAGGAAAGGTTTCATCTTCGAATCGGATCGTGTAATGATTTACTTTGACAGGTTTTACTTCTAATGCCTGAAACTGGTCAATTTGTGCTTGGGTACGAACAGGAGCATTGATGACAATATCCTCGTTGAGTAGAAAATACCTACCTAGAGTTGGACCTGCTCCACCAGCACGACCACTAGCTTCATCGGATATGAAGTGGACTCCTCGCGTGAGCATCGCTACTTTTAGTCTCAGAATCTCTCGATCCGATATTATAGCCATTATTCTCGCCGGTGAATTATATTCGGTGAGGGTTGAACCTTAAAGAGTTCGCTCAAACCACACAGAATGGTTTCTTTTCATCGTTGGTGTTCGTTATATTGGTTGCAATTTTCCCATTTCTTCACGAAAAAAAGGAAGAAGAGGAGACTCGTGAACTGATTCTAGAGCCTCCTTTATTGTTCAATTTAATTGATATTTACAGGACCTGACGCGAGCAACAGAGCCCAATCGATTTGACCATTCATATGTACTTGATGGCCTACTAAGTACCCATAGATTCCGTCTGCGTACGTGACTTCAGCATTCATGCGGAATTTCCAGTTTGCAGCAACGGTGCAACCTTTGTCAATTCCTCGAATTGTCCCATAAGGTGTTACGATTTCCCAGTCCTCGGTAAAGAAATGTACGTTCCAATCGGAAATGAAGTTCTCACTATTATAGCCCACGTCCTTGGGTGGATCAGGACCCGATACCCAGAATGTCATCTCACCTTCGAGATCCCCGTGGATATATCCTACCCAAATTGGGTTGTTGTTAGGACCTCCAAAGTCGAATTGGAAGTAGACTTCCATTTCACATCGTAGTGGCTTAGCTTGAGTGGTGGGAATAACGGCAAGGAAAAAAATCGAGGCCAATAGTGCAACACATAGTCCCTTGGTCAGAGTGATTTTCTTCAGGTTGTTCACCTCCCATCGACCTGATAGAAACCAACGATACCAGAGCTTGTTAGTCCCTCAATGATGCACCCCACCCGGACACTCAAGGTGTCCTGGTGTTTTGCGACTGCATCTAGAACCTCACTTTTTTTCTATCAATGGCAAACTGATACTGCAAAAATTCGCAGGAAAACAGGAAAAAGAGTGAAATATTGCAGTACTATTTGCAAATCTCGGCGTTTTGAAGGAATTCTTTAATAGCACAGCGTCCTTTTGCCTAAATGTTTGGAAAGGAGGTTTCAACTTTCATCGTAAACCACACAATTAACCGATGACTTCCACATCTATCGATTAGGGGTGCCGGTCGTGGATCCACTGGATAAGGCGTTGCTCTGGGAACTATTTGGGAATGCCCGAGTCTCCTTCCAGGATCTGGCGAAGAAATATCAGCAGTCATTCAACACGATAAAGAATCGAGTGAACAAACTCGAAAAAGCAGGTGTTATTCAAGAATATACAATCGAGTTGAGCATGGCAATGCTTGACCTTGAAGAATTGAATGTGGTCATTACAACTGAAGGTTCTGAGAACATGAACACTCTCCTAGAGCAGATTGGCAGCCATCGACAGGTCCGGTATTTCTATCGGTCTGGTACTAATAGATATGCTGGCTCCGCCTTTGTCACTGGGACTGCTGACTTCTTTGAATTAAAACGGAATCTCGAATCACTTGAATCCGTTCTTAAAGTTGAAATTCACCCGATTACTGTATTTGTCCCCGATGCTCCTCCTGAAAGTAAAGTTCGGAGTCCCGGACGGAAAGTCACCTTTTCTCATAACCAATTACGAGTCTTACGATGCCTGAACGATGATGTCAGGATGTCAATTAGTGATATTGCAAGATATACAGATCTAACACCTCGTCGGGTGAGTAAGATTCTTAAAGAACTCCGAGAAGGCGGGGGAGTGCACTTCACGATGCGGATGAACTATCTTGCTCTGGGTGATGTTGAACTTGAGTACATAATTCGATATGACGACAGGAAAACTAGCCCCAAAGAAATAATCGAATGGGCGTATAACCAGTATGCACAGGACTTCTGGCATGCTGTTACCTTATTGGATGAACCCACAGTGGTAGTAACCTTGCTTACCAATGATGTTACACGCATAAAAGAAATCACAGGCCGGATTCGAGAAATTCCTTTTGTAAAATCTGTAACTGATTATCTGATTCCACAGCAACATCGCGGTGGGCACTACAAAGATCCCACACAACATCGATTAGATGAATTGTTTAAAGAAGCGGGACTATGATTAGAACTCAGTTCCCAGTGATTGTTTTTGAAAGTGTACAAAAAATTGGGTTAGGTCAACATTACCTCCGCTAAGTATCAGTCCCACGTGTTGATTGGTAAATGTATCTTTTGAGTTAAAGAGACCAGCTAGGGGTACAGCACCGGAGGGTTCTACGACCAGTTTCATGCGTTCCCAAAGAAATTGCATTGCTTCAATAATCTCTTCTTCAGATACGGTGATGATTTCTTCAACCCCTTTACGGATGATAGAGAAGGTGCGTTCGCTTAGAGAGGTGCGTAATCCATCAGCAATTGTGTTGGGATTTATGCTAGGAACTAGCTTTCCAGTTGTGAAGGATTTGTACGCATCATTTGCTTGTTCAGGTTCAACGGCAAACACTCGCGTGGTTGGCATGAAGCCCTTTGAAGCGATTGTTGTTCCACTAATCAGTCCTCCTCCTCCAACAGGGGCTAAGATGCTGTCAAGGGCACCGACTTCGTTGAAAAGTTCTAACGCCGCGGTTCCAGCACCTGCGATGACCCGTGGGTCATCATAGGGATGAATCAACACAGACTGATGTTTCTCCATCAGAGCAGTTACCATTTTTTCGCGACCATCAACAGTAGGCTCACAGAACACAACATTAGCCCCATACCCCTTTGTGGCAACGATTTTCACAGGTGAAGAATTCTTGGGCATGACAATAGTCGAAGGGATTCCAATCATCTTAGCAGCCAAGGCAACAGCCTGGGCATGGTTTCCGGAGGAGTGTGCAATCACACCGCGCTTTCTTTCTTTTGATGACAATTGTGAGATTGCATTGTAGGCGCCACGGAATTTAAAGGCTCCAATTCGCTGGAAATTCTCGCATTTGAAGAAAATACTGCAGTTAGTTAATCTGTTGGCGGTGAGAGAGGTCATAACGGGTGTCTGGATAACTGCTTCACGTATTCTCTCATATGCTGTTGTTACATCCTCAAAGGAAACCATACTCATTCCTTAACACTTGTGTTGAATAAGTGTTTATTCACGTGCCAACTTTACTGTGGAATCCTTTCTATTGGAAAGCGTTTATATTATGGCAGGAGGTGAAAGAAGGTCTCTTCCAAAATTGAACCTTGGACGTTTTTCATTTGGCTAAGCGAATTATTGTCGCCATTGGAGGTAACTCCCTTATCAAAGATGCAGCCCACAAAACTGTACCCGACCAATATGCCGCGGCTGCGGAAACTGTACCCTACATTGTTGACCTTGTGGAACAAGGATGGGATGTAGCTATCACTCATGGGAATGGTCCCCAGGTGGGATTCATTTTGCGACGCTCAGAAATTGCTGCAGGTGAGCTTCATGAGGTTCCCCTCGATTTCTGTGGCGCAGACACCCAAGGTGCGATTGGCTATATGCTGCAACAAATCCTTCTCACCGAATTCCGACGTCGGAAAATTAAGAAGCTGCCGGTAACCGTGGTGACCCAGGTACTAGTTGACTCCAATGACCCTGCTTTCACTCATCCTAACAAACCAATCGGCTCGTTTATGGATCAAGAGACTGCAACCCGGCGAACGGCAGAAGGATGGCATATTGTCGAAGATGCAGGCCGTGGGTGGCGTCGCGTTGTTCCCTCCCCGATACCTAAGCAGGTCATTGAGGCCCAGGTTGTCAATAACCTACTTGAAGATGGTTTCATTGTGATTACAGTAGGTGGTGGAGGGATTCCAGTTGTAGAGGAAAATGGGAAACTGAAAGGCGTAGCTGCAGTAATTGATAAGGATCGGGCGTCCGCCCTCCTATGCAAAGCTCTAGGTGCGAAGGGATTCCTCATCTCAACTTCAATTGATCAAGTGTATTTGAACTTCGGAAAAACCAATCAGCAAGGTGTGGACAAAATGACTGTCACAGAAGCCAAGCGATACCTCAAGGAGGGGCACTTTGCTCCCGGATCCATGGCACCGAAAATAGAATCGGTAATCCAGTTCATCGAAGAGGGTGGTGAACTAGCCATTATCACCAGTCCAGAGAATATTGCCAAAGCAATACGTGGTGAAGCTGGCACCCGCATTGTATCAGGTTAACCTTTGGATTCATCAATGTGTCAATACCTTTAACGCCAAGGAAGTGGCATTAGCGTATGGTTGATTTCTTCAATGATTTTAGAAACCGTCAAGAAGATTGAACAGTACACCAAAGAGGATGTACTCCATCTACTTGACCGGGTCAGTCCCCTAT
>JAEOTD010000144.1 GCA_016839995.1 Candidatus Hermodarchaeota archaeon | reverse complement strand
TTATATGAGTTTTGCCAGCGAGGTGTTGTTGAGTGAGAGTGGTGGAGTGACCGGGACTTGAACCCGGAACCTCGTGCGTGCGAGGCACGCGATCTACCATTGATCTATCACCCCACGGGTTGCGGGGTTATTTGGGTGGGGGTATTTTTGTGTTATCCTTTGTGTGGAACTTCAAATCTTGGATGTTATGCATTCGCTTGAGGTCCTCACTGTAGGATTTGAGGGATTTGGGTGCTGTGACGGTGGGGAGGGCTTCTCGGAGACTCATTTTGTGGTCCTTTTTGTGTTTCCAGACGTCAGCATTGAATTGGGTGAGGGTATCAGTGGGGTGTTTCTCATCAAGTCCTGTGAGAGGTTCGGGGAACCGGTGTTTGTGGATAGAGGTTTTAATATCGTAGAGTTCACGATGAATTTTATCGGTGATATAAGGGCAGATGGGAGCCAAGAGTTTCAAGATGGCGTTGAGAACCGTGTGAAGGGTGTGCCAAGCAGCGGTGCGTTCGGTGTCATCTTTTTCAGAGTAGGCGCGACCTTTAACCAGTTCAAGGTAGTGGCTAGCGAACAAATCCCAGGTGAAGATGCGTAGTTCACGGGATGGGATGATGAAATCTAATTTTGCGTATCCAGCTTTTGATTTTTGGATGAGCTGGTTGAGTTCGGAGAGAATCCAAAGATCAGCAGGCTGGAGGTCGATGTTCTTGTCTGTGGGTTGTGGGAATCCGGAGATGAACCGGGAGATATTCCAGAGTTTTGTGAGGAATCGATGTGCGCCGGCAAGACGCCCTTCGTTAAATCGGTAGTCTGAGCCGAGGGAGGCTTCAAGGGCTCCCCAGAGGCGGAAGGCGTCGGCGCCGTATTTTTCGATGATTGGATTGGGGTCGATAGTGTTACCACGGGATTTGCTCATGGATTCACCTTTCTCGTCAAGCCCATGGCCACTGATCCAGACGTATTGAAAGGCGGGGGCTTGGAAGAGTTGGTAGGTGCGGAGAATAGAGTAGTATAGCCAAGTTCGGACGATGTCTTTGCCTTGAGGTCGGATGCTTGGAGGGAAGTGTTCTTGGAAGAATTTGTCGTCTTTGGTGTAGAAGATGGTGATGAGTCCGCTGATGGATGAGTCCATCCATGTGTCAAGGGTTCGGGTTTCGCCTTCGAATTGGTTGGTGGCTCCACACTTAGGGCATTTGTCCACGGGTGGGGGGTTTTTCCAAGGTTGGTAGTAGGGTCCCGGTGGTGGAATGATGGTTTCGTTGCATTTTTTGCAGTACCAGAGGGGAACTTCAGTACCATAGTAGCGACGTCGACTAATGGGCCAGTCTCGGCTGACGCCGTTAATCCAGTCCACGAGAATCTGTTTATTCTTGAGGGGGAAGAAGGTCATTTGGTCAACGGCGACTCTGAGGTCGTCGATGTATTGTAGTTGCTTCAGGTAGTATTCAGGCATGGCGACAAATTCGATGGGATTTCGGCTCCGCCAACAGGTGGGGGTGCGATGCATTGTGGACTCTTCTTTTAGAATGAGGTTATGTTCTTTCAAATCCTTGCGAATGGCTTTGCGTGCTTCGGTGACAGTAAGGCCCTTGTAGGAGCCGGTAACTTCGGTGAGTCTACCATCTGGACCAAGCGCGTTGATAGGTTCTAGCTGTAGTTCCCGAAACAGTCGGACATCGGTGTAATCGCCATAGCTGCAGACCATGACTACGCCAGTTCCAAATTCAATACGTGCTTCATGATGAGGAATAATTGGGACGCTTTTGTTGTACAATGGGGTAATTGCAGTTTTGCCGTGAAGACTTTTATATCGTTCATCTTCGGGATTGACCAGAACAGCAGCACAGGCGGAGAGGAGTTCAGGTCGTGTTGTGGCAATGGGTAATTCCTCTTCGGTCCCCTCGACGGTAAACCTTAGGGTTGATAGAGTGGTTTCGAGGTCCTTGTATTCGACTTCCGCATCTGCTATAGTGGTTCCACATTCGGGGCACCAATTATTGGGTCGATCGTCGATGTAGATTAGTCCTTTGTTGTAAAGTTCGATGAAGGTGCGTTGGGTAACTGCACGATACTCCGGACTATCTGTACGATACATTTCGTCGTCTTTAAATGAATTACAACTTAATCCTAGGCGTTGGGCATGTGCTACAATGATGGCCTCATTACGGTCTAGGAATTCAGCACACAATTCCAAAAATCGTTGACGGGGGATTTCATGCATGCTCTTGTTGTAAGCTTTTTCCACTTGAACCTCAATGGGTAAACCATTACGATCCAACCCCATGGGGAAAATTACTTCATATCCTTCCATGCGCCTGGTCCGAGCGATCATATCAATCTGCGCATAGTGAATGGAACCTCCAACATGCCACGGCCCACTCAAGTATGGTGGTGGGGTGTCAACAGAGAAAATCGGGTTCTTTGTGGTCTTATTGAATGTGTAGAGTTGGTCTTGGGTCCATTGTTTCAGGATTTCTTCTTCGATTTCGGGTTTCCAACGTTTTTCTTTGAGTAGCATGTTATGACCCATTATTTTCAACTTCTATTTTCTAGATTACATGGATATGTAAAATAACCCTTCATAATGCCTTTTTTCTTTGGCTAGAAGACGGCATTCTTTCACTCGTTAAAAAGGCTTTCTCCAATTATTGTTGCCTAGGTATGTTCAGCCCAGCGAAGAATCGCGCCAATCCCACGAAACGAGGTGAGAAGTTGTCTCCCCTCTTCTGTTTCAGGTGAAATTATTTCGATTTCAGCACTGGTTTCTTTCGTAACCTCGCCAAGTTCCTCAATGAGGTCTTGGGTTTGTATTATCTGTAAAGACTGATTTTTGCATTTGGCGCACTGTTGAGATTCTAGTTCGTTTTCCAACTTTGGAATTCTATCTGGTGCAAGGGTTTTCTCAGTTGTTTCTCCGCATGAACTGCATTTGATGGTTATACGGCTGTAGTCAATGCCTTCAGAGATTAAAACGATTTCAACTGCTCCGCGGTCAAGGGCTTCGCGAACCTGTTTTTCGCCATAGGTGGCAAGACCTGTATCTCTGGCAAGTTCGCCCAGAAATCTTTGTACAAGTCGTTTTTCTTCAATTAATCGTTGGTTGCGAAGAATGTCTTCCGACTTTTCGACTAATGCTCGAATTCCCTCTTCGCCAGAGTATGCTGTGTCGAGAACCCCTAACACCTTATCTTTCAAAGGTGATTTCAAGTACCCTTTCTCTGCAAAGGTTTCTTTGGTAAAGCCTGGGCCTCCTATGATGATTCCTTTGAGATCCTGAATCTCTTCAAAATATTCTCGGGTTAATTCAGCGGATCGTGTGAGAAATTCATGAGCGGCTTGCTCAATTAATCGTTCGAATCGTCGTTGACTTTGTCCACCTGCTCTATGTTTACCCATAATTCCTGATTTGACGGTTTTGATTATGTTGAGTCCGGTACCTCGAAGTAATGCCCATGAAGCACCACTTCGGTCAATCGAAATGAGTCCGTAACTCTCTTTCGGAGTTAACATTTCACGAAGTGGGTCTAACCAAAACTCTGCGGCACACCGGTAGATGTAGACGTTAACAGGTTCAGGTGGTTCGATGAGGTAGATTTCCATTTTTTCGCTGCCTGGGGCACCGTGGGGGATAGCTCCCGCAAAGACAGCAAGTCCATGAGGGGGAGGTTTAGGAATTATTTTCAACCGCTGAATAACCGTTTGGATGGCATCCATGACGTTTTTCCGGGTTGATTTGGACTTGATGTTAGTGGCCGTACCGTATTCGGTTCGGAGTGTTCCTAACACGTCGCTCATTTGGCGTTCAGGGGGAATATACAAAGTTATTAGTTCCGTATGAAGTCCCTTTTTCTGTGCGAGTGTGTCCACTACCTTCTTGAGCTTGAACCGCTGAAAGGATTCACTGGTAGTAGACATATAAAGCAACTCCCTGTTCGCATAAAGCAAAAAGGCATGTATGCACCAATAAGTGCGAGCAGCAACCGTTAAATGTTATCATAAACTTTTCGAAGTACAATGGTGTTGGTATGAAGTTTGTCCTCAAAATTGGTGGGTCTCTTCTCTTCGATAGTGAACAAAAACTCAACATGGATCAATTCAATCGAATTGCTGATGTTATTCAACAATTGAAACGTGAAAACCATGAACTGGTTCTTGTTGTTGGAGGGGGGGTCCTGGCTAAAAAACTGGTACAAAAAGGAAAGACTCTAGGGGCCAATCGGGAAGCATTAGATCAATTAGGAATTGCCGCAACCTGGGTCTGTGCACAACTAATGATTACAGCATTAGAGCCTATTGCTTATCCTACACCAATTATGACCGAGGACCAATTAATTTGCCTAAAAGACACGGAGAAAATCCTTGTATTAGGCGGGCTTCACCCTGGCCAATCAACTAATGCTGTAGCTGCTCGGGTTGCCGAGGTAATTCAGGCAAAGATTCTACTCAATGTGACAGATGTTGAGGGCGTTTATGATAGGGATCCCAAACAATCTCCTGAAGCAAAACTTCTGACAGAAATCACACTGACAAAATTACGTGAAGTTGTATCTTCGCTAGCTAATGAACCAGGTGCATATCCATTGTTCGACAATCGTGCCTTAGATATAATCGAACGTGCGGGGATAGAAATTTGGTTCATCAATGGTAATCCTCCTCAAAACATGCTTCAAGCAGTGAATAATAGGAAAATTGGGACCCGAGTAATCATTTCTTAATACTTTACACCCCAAGAAAATTGAGTAGTAAAGATTTTTTTCCTAAGGGCACCTCTGTATTGACAACTACTCAGTTCTTGAGTGGTGAGGTTGGCTACAGAAATGGGTCGGTTAAAAGAGTTATTTGGGGATACCCCCCAGGTCAGATTATTAGAGGTGCTTATCGAGCAGAAAGACACAACGATGCACCTTTCAATGCTGGCACGACGTGCAAATGTTTCGGTATCTTCTGTTGAACGATGTCTACTCCCACTAATAAAAGCGGGAATTGTCTCGGATATCCGATTCTTCCGTCGCCGCCGAATTCTTCACCTAAACCCCAAACACCCAGTCGCGAATTTATTGGTCACTTTTGTTAATGAAGTAGAGAACGATTGGGACTCACGATAAGGGTGACTACTTGATTGCGATTGATAGTTTTCTGATACGCCCAAGTAGGTTTTTTGGATGAATAGTTTCAGCCCACCTCAACTTCTTCCCAACACTAATATGAACTAAGGTTTCGGATTTTCGGAATGGGCGCTGAACATATCCTAAAGCAATTCCTTTTCGAATCAGAGGAGAAACTGATCCGCTGGTAATTTCTCCAATTACATCGCCTTTTGCATTAATCGAATTGCCGGGACGTGGCACGCCTTTTCCTAACAGGATTAATCCTACACGTAGTCGTTGGGGCTTCTCTCGTTTCTCGGTAACTAACGCTTCTTTTCCTATGAATTGTGGTTTCTTCAGGTTGACTACAAACCCGACTCGTGCTTGGAAGGGAGTCGTTTTTTCATTAATGTCGTTACCGTATAGAACCATACCTGCCTCTAGGCGAAGTGTATCACGCGCTGCTAATCCAACCGGGACTACATTATCGGTCTTTCCTTCCTTGAGGATGCTTTCCCAAAGTTGAACCGCTTTTTGTTTCTCCTTAAGGCTAACCTTAGACTGAGCAATTTCAAATCCATCTTCACCAGTATACCCACTACGTGTAGCTATTACCTCGAAACCGTCAAGTTCGGTATGAATCGCATGAAAACGTGGTACCGACGACAGGTCTTTTGATGACAGTTTCTGTAACACCTTAACAGCTGCAGGCCCTTGAAGTGCAAACATGGGCGTGTTATCAGAGATATCTGAAATCGTTACATCAAAGTTAGTACTTTGTTTTTTCATCCAATTGAAGTCCTTTCTACGGTTGGCACCATTTACCACCATGTAATACTCTTCATCTGCCAACCGGAAAAGGAACAAATCGTCAATGATGCCTCCGCTCTCAGTACAAAACACACTATAAGTTCCTGCTCCATGGTCTAATCGGTGGATTCGTGTAGGCAACAAGTTGTCAAGATACTTTGTTGCCTCTGGACCCTTAACCATCACTCGACCCATATGAGTAACGTCGAAAAGACCCGCTGCTTGTCGTGTAGTGAGATGTTCAGGGATTGCTGCCTGATACCATAAAGGCAAATGAAAACCAGCAAATGGTGCCATCTTAGCGCCTTGTTCTTCATGCCAATCATGAAGGTGTGTCATCTGAAGCTGGGAATCCGTCATTTTGATGACCTCATTGAAACGGTCGAGTTCTTATTTAG
>JAEOTD010000143.1 GCA_016839995.1 Candidatus Hermodarchaeota archaeon | reverse complement strand
TACCCAGCTTCGACATGAAATTGAATCCTGCCAATCCGATGCTATTGGATATGCAGGAATGATTGGACTCCATCATCTCTACGTGGGACAGGAAAGTGATCTAACCTTCCGGTTTGACACAACATGCTGGAATCTTATCGCACATGAAATACTGGGCGGAACCCCAACAGATTTCGATAATTCCACAGCCGTGCTCTCTTATTTGTCTGGATGTCTACACACCAATACGACTCAGCAATTTTTCTACGATGCATTACACTCCGTTCCTATTCCAGCACCTTGGAGTGAAGCCGAAGGTTATCTTGCTGAAACATGGCTAGGCTTACAAGCATACTCTTACCTTGATCCTGCCCTGACCGATCTCGATGGTGAAAAACTGGCTTCCTATGTTATGAAATATCTCAATGAGAATGCCTCAATTACAACTATTTTCTATGCTACAGAAATTCTCAATTTACTTGTTGAAACCGGTCTAAATCCCAATGCCTTCAATCTTCCAAATTGGCATCGGCTCAAAACAAAAATTCTAAACTCCTTCACATACGATGGACTCGTCATTGATGCGTCACTTCCCCCCGGAAAATGGATGCCCTCGCTTGTTAATCTAGGTTTACACCTAATCCATCGATTACAGCTTCTTCCTCAACTTGATGTCAATCCGCTATTAAACCTCTCAGATATCGCTTACCCAACAGGTGCACTTTATCCTGGTAGTAATTTCACCCTCTCAGCTACCCTAGTTGAAACTCGTTGGGGTCACCTACCACCCACTATTCAAGCTCAAACTCAGATCTTCAATTCTACCTTCATTAATTCCTGTCACATTCCTAGCTCAGGATTCTTTGAAATCTATATCATAATTCCCCTTACAGTCCGGGCATTAGGTCCCCAAAATCTATCTCTTATTGTCTTTCACCCAGGAGCTATCCCGCACTATTCCAGTCTTCATGATATCTGTATTAGAGACGCTGTCACGCCTTCATTGACCTTGACCGTCACACCTCACGAGATTGACAACCGTTTTTTACATCCAACTCTGAAAATTGTTATTCGGTTATCATATCTGAATGACTCACTGGTTCATGGGATAACAGCAAATCTAACGGTTCAGATTTACTCTCAGGATTCTCTTCTATCTATCGAGCTGTTTATTGTAACTGATTCAAGTGGGAACGGCAACTCGACAATCATCACGCCAGAACCTGGACTTTACATGGTGACTGTTCTGTTCGAAGGAAAACGTGGATTTGCTCCCTGCTCTGCAACCACTCCTTTCCTAATTCGATACTCCTCAAACTTCCTCGGTGATGTTTATTCTCTTTTCCTGTTTAGTTCGGTAGCAGTATTGATCATCGGGTTAATATTAGGTCTCCTCGGATTCTCTCGTATTCAGAAGCGAATGAACGAATTTCTTCGACGGATACAGCCCGGTCAGGAAACTCTTCCAGATACTTCAACCAGTCTTTTGCTTACTGGTTCTCACGCTGTATCTGAAGATGAAAATGAAGAGCTAGTTGAATTTGGTGATGAGTAAAATGACAAAAAAGTACAAAGTACTTCAATGTCCTAATTGTACTGAATCTATCTACTTTCCGATAGATGAGTATCGGGTTTCCTGTCATCTATGCGGGTTCAGGATTCTTCTTCCTATACAAAAAGGAACTTGTGTGCCTAGCATTCAGGAAGCCCCGCTCGTAGCTCAAGAACACCATAGTTCTAACCAAGTATCAGTTCATCGCTGTGTTAATCTGCGGACTGCTGAACAAGTACTCAAAATCCTCAGATCCCACCAAATTGATACTCTCAAATGGCTCTCTCTCCATGAGGTTTTTCGTCAGTGTCTTGAAGCTGGTTTCTTTCCCTTCGAAATTCGAAAAGCACTTGATATTCTAAAAGCTGAAGGATTTGTAGAAAAACGGGGAGACACCATCCGAGTGGTTCCTCTCAATTGATTGAGTGACTCCTCGAAAAACGATGTATAGTCATCGACTCTCGTCTGTTAGATTTTAGATCTATAATGTAAATTGGAGTCATTAGCGCTTCTTAAAAAATGGTGGGGCTATTTACGCCCCTGAAAACCGTGCATGCAGAACCACCCACCACTGAGTTCGTATTTTTGAAAGACTTCACAACCAAAACAGAAACAACCCTTTATCTTCGATTTCTTTAGTGGGTTTTTCTGATGCACCTCTGGCACAGAAGAGTGCATTGGGAGGTATCTTATTCAATTCGTTGGGTTTGAATGTGGGAAATGGTCCGAAAAACGTTTTCAAATTTCTAGGTTTTCTGGTGTGTCTGGAACTTTTGACATTTTACTTCTCCTCTTCAGGAAGTAATGAGAGATTCGATTTTATGTATCTAAACAATGGTTTGTTCCTACATCTGTTAGTGTGAACTAGGTACTAGCACTCGCCGGAACGCATATAAACGAACCAAATTGCGGGCGCTCAACGAAGATGTCATGAGACGCATCACTTTCATCACAGTAGTTTTAGAACATCCATTACTAGGGTGTAAAAGTCTAGTGAATCTAATCACTATGGTGTCTTGTTCTGAACCTTGTACACTTCCGACGATTTGGTCACAAGAAGCGGTTCCTTTCTTTTCTAATATCTGCCCTGTTTCTCCACCCCCATCGTCCCCTCCATCCAAGGCTTATGTGACACTGATCTTCGGGGTTGCTATCCGGTCAGATGAATTCACCAATCGGGTGAATGGGATGCGTCTTTTGGCTCTTCTCACATACTTGTTGGCTAGAAAGGTGGCTAGTCAACCAATAAATAATCAACTTTCAAAACAAGAAGACACTTTAGGTGAATAGAACGTGAATACGAGCTTGGCAATCATAGTTTCTTTTATCTTCTTCATAGAAGTTCTTGTTGCCTTTCGCATCTTTAGAAAACGCAGAAAGGAACATCAATCTGGAGCAACCAATAACCAGCCGGTAATAGTTATCCTCAACCAAACACATCCTCCCACGAATGGTTCACCAGTTAATAGGGTTGCTGCAATTCAACCCAATCGATTCCTACAAAAGATCATTTCTTCTACTCCTCATTTGAAAAAAGGAAAACCAAGTCGTTTTCATCAAGCACTATGTCTTGGGCCAATTTTTCTGATTACTTATCTAGGAATCAATTATTTGCTGCGACCTTTCACTTTTTCATGGATTCTAATTTTTTTTCCCGTTCTTCTGGTTATCCCTTTCCTAGTTCTCCCCTCGTTCTTTAACTTGAAGTCTTTTGCCACCTTTTGTTGCCTGATCGGTGGGCTTGGACTTGGGGGTTTCATGCTGTTCTTACTTTCATAATGATTTCAAAAAAAACACTTGAACGGTCTAATAATTGGGGAAGAAATGCTGTTCCTCTTTCCTCTCTTTATTATTAGATCTTAATACCTTCATCTGAACTGATTCATTTCTCCCTAATGTTAAAGCTCCCATAGTATCAAGTTCCTAAACTTCTTATGGCTCTGATGCTTAGCTAGAATGAATGATTCCCTGAGGGTTGCATGTGAGTACCACCAGACTTGGTCGTGTTGCAAAGGAGGCTCTGCAACTAATTCGAAAGTTCATGGGGCAAGGCGACTTTCAACGAGCATCCGAAGCCTCTCTGAAAGCTGCAGAAGCCTTCAATGAAATCGCCAAGCACTCCTCAGGATCCGCCTCAAAGATTGCCTATCAACGAGCCCGAAGTCTAGTTGAAATCACCAAGGCCTTACGCCAAGAAGAGCCCCTCCCCATCCGCTTAGTCGACACATTGGACAGTTTCTTCCCTGAAGACACAGAAACCCCTGAGCATGCACCAGTAGAGGAAGAAGAACCAGTAACCCAAACAGATGCCCCCGATGAAACTGAAATCACCGGTGCAGGCGAAATCTCCACGGACTCCAGTCCCGTTGTTGGTTTAACGCAACACCAGTTGCTCAACGGAATCTCCATCGCTTGCACTCTTGTTGAGATGCTCAATCGCGCAAAGGAAAGCATCCGTATTATGGTTCAAAACTTCACAGACGTGAAAACCATCACCGTTGGCACAGAATCGTGTGAAGTGAACCTGCTTGAACGGATTATTACGAAGTCGAAAGCGGGGGTTAAGGTCCGAGTCATTATCCGTGAACCTGAAGCTTTCGGTGCCGCCTCCAAGCACTTCCAAGAAGCCGTGGAAAAACTCCTGCAAGAAGCTCCCGACATCGAAATTCTAGTCTGTGCACAAATGCACATAAAATCCCTCATAGTTGACAAAACAGAAGTTCTGGAAGGAAGTGCAAATTTCACCTCGAAAGGGCTTTCCGGAATCGGAGAGCAAGCAACTTGGACCAATAATTCAGAGTTCGTCACACAGTTTACCACTCGTTTTGATCAGTATTGGGTCCATCAAAGCGAGGAATGTACAGCCTGCAAAAACCGGACCTGTGAAGTTCATCCACTAACCCGGCGAACAGAAGAGTAGACATCTGTTCATGATAGCAATATCACAGCGGCTTTTTTTCTGTGTAAAAGAATTATCCTCATCTCAACCAAAGGCTAATACAAATAGTCACAAACAAAGCGTATTAAACAGCTATTTACTTTCAGACAACGCTAATTAAGCTTAAAATCAGAATCAGAGACCAATGGTTAGCCTATAATCGATTCTATTAGGTTAAAATCATTCTTCCAATACCCTTCGAGGTGTTTATATAACAAACAGGGGCTTTTCGATAATTTCAAGGGCATCCGCCGAGCAGGGGGCGAATCTGGCTTGGCGACTACGGCACGTACACAACAACAAAAGAAAATAACGTTCAGCAAGAATCAACGCCGACATCATCGGCAAGAAATACGAAAACGCTTGACCACCATTCAAGCTGATATTGCCCAGTTGACACACCGTAGCCCACCATTACCAACTCGGATTCAATTCTACGATGATGACACTCTCACTAGTCCTGGATTTTGTGGAACTTATGAAAAGAAGAATTTACACATAGCTTCTCAACTCGTGCATCGGCGGCTCCTCCTCGATACCGTGTTATATCGAGAAATGTATACGGTTTTACTGCCTCCAGTTGTGAAAAGTGTCCCAGAGACTGGAGACCTAGGGCTCCTTTGTGCTTACCAACATACTAAGGAAAAAGATCAGGACCAGCTCCTGAAATTATGGCAAGTCGTTTCCCCTCGTCAGTTTTACGGTGATGTCGTTTATAACGCTCCCTTCTCATTCCCGCTCTTCAACCGAGTAACGCAAAGGACCTTTCTCCAGCGAATCCTTCCCTTCTTCGATGAGCTCTTACCCGCTCTTACTCCCCTTTCCTCTCGCGAATATATCGATTTACTCGAGACATTCATGTTGAATTACGTCTCGCCCTTAAACGAGCAGGAATTACGAGTCCTCCACCTGATTCAAGAAAATCCGACGGCTTCACTTCGGGAGTTGCAACAACACTCATCCTACTCCCTTGGGTCACTGAGCAATTACATGACAAGTTTTCGTGAAAAATTACTACTCTCACGGTTTTATCGTGTAAATTATCCCAGGATCCGGTTAAACCATGTTGCAGTTCTTGCGTATCCTGCGCCTGGAAGCCGAGCCTCCCAGTATTTTGAGCAATGCCCCTATCTGCGTAAAATTCACCACTTTGGTGGGAGTGGTGCCCCCTATCTACTCAGTTATACGCTACCACGATTACGACTTCGGCGACTCCAAGAATGGCTTCAAGAGCTCGTAGGGCTTGGACATTTACTTCGATATCGGTTCTACCCATTAAGTGGGGTATTCAATGGATATAACGTCCGTAGTTATCTTGCTCATGAAGCTGATGTCCCCGTAGCTGAACGCTTCCGATGGGTAGCCTGGATTCGATACCTACGTGATGTCCTAATTCGTGACGGTTATGGAGAGGTTCTTGCTCAACCCTACATCTACGAATATGATAATCCCAATGTCAATCCTGCGGCTCTCGATCCTCTTGCCTATCAGCTTCTACCTCATGTTACACCAGACACGACAGCAGAGGAATTGGCTCAACTACTTGGTGAATCAGTTCATGTTATTCGCCGTCAATTAAAATCCCTATTCAACCAACGGGTACTCTTTCAACGATCCGATTTATCCATGTATCATCTTGGTCTTAACGAAACCCTCTTCGTCATCCTCGAAGGAAGCAGTGATCTGGTTCGGAACTTCTTAGCAGGCTGCCAAGAGGCTCCCCTCTATGGCGGATCTCTCTTCCACCACCCAACACCTGGTTGTATTGTCGCTTTTGGATTACCAACGGGATTAGCACTAAAAGTAGGTCGAGAACTGAATCATCTCTTTCTTGAACAAAATGAGTTTGATGCCGCTGTATTCTATGGAAGTGGAGCGAAAGACTTCATCATGAATCAAGTTCGCCAGCGGTGTGAATTTAATGTTGAACTTGATCAATGGCAATGGTTTCGAGAATACTTCCCAACTGCTTTTGATCATGTTGAATCCCAAGACCGGGAATTACAGGAAACAGGACGTGTTCACTTTACTGGCTAATCAATTCCTTGGAGGAGAATTATGAACCAACCTCATGAGCTTCCTGATGCTACCCCGTTGTTGGAACCTGAGAAATTAACTAAACAGCGAAAACGGAGTGGACCCGGGCGAGGAATAGGTGAGAAGCGAATTACTCAGGAACGACTCGGTGAACTCAACACCCTTTTCCAAAGTCTCGAACAGGTTCATGCGTTCCTCATCCAAGAGGGTCATTCCATCATCAATGAAAGTGGGTCAATGCTTTCGTCAGGCTCTCATCAAAACCTTGATCGCATGCTCGTGCTTCTTGAGGATTTTCTCTGGATTCTTAATTGTGCCATCGCAAAGCACGGTGGAAATCCACGGCTTCTTAAATAAGTCGTCGTTGTCGACCTGAACTGGGTCGAATAATACACAATGTATCCAATTGCTCTTCAAATTTCAGAAGAAAGGCATTCAGGAGAGAGGCAGGAACAATCGGAATTTGTTCATGGAATTGGATATCTTCAGTCATCATGGTCACTAGCAAAGGAATCAATAGTGGTTGTGCCCAATCAAGGCAACCGAGATTGACTTGAAACTGAGCAAAATCCTTTGCTAATGCCTCTGTACGGTGCAGCTGAGCCTCTGCTGCCGTTCGCAGGCTAGCCGCTTTCCCTAACCGGACACCATACTGCTTGCAATCAATACAAAACAACACTGGCTGACGGCTTGCCACGATGTCAATTTCATATCGCCGGCTCCTTGAGAATCGAAATCGATGATATGTCTGAAAGTCATGAAAGGTAAGAAGATGTGCCACGAACTCCTCAAATTCCTGCCAAGTAAGGGTAGAGAGGATGAGGCGATTAGGTTCACCCAATTGAAGGGCTCGAATTGCCACCCGAACCTTCGCGTAACCAGTAAAATTCCAACGGCCCTCCTCTCGTTGCAGTAACTGCGCTGATTCTAGCGAATGAAGAAAAGTTGCATCCTGAACCGGATTTGGAAGTTGTGCAGCCAGAAACGTAGTTTCACCTTTTGTGGCGGTCAACAAACGTTGTAACTGTTTTCCGTTATTGAACAAAGAGAGGGCTCGCTCTTCGTCATTCAAAGAATCCAGACATAATCACCCCAAATCCGCTCTGGAGTCTAATAAGATAAGATCAAATCTCTAATTCTTTGAGAACTACGCGGATTTTTCGCAAAGCATTGTTAACTGCTCGAATATAGAATCGAGTATTCCGTGGGACCAATGCAGCTAAGACGACAGGCCGGTTATCTTCAAGTAGCGCTGACTTACAAACCAGTGTTCCATTTTCACAACGAACTGTAATATCTCGAATTGTACCTAGTTTGAGTTCATCTCTAGCCCGATCAGCGGTATTGAAAACGAAACTGCCCATTGCAGCAGCGACTTTTTCATCAACTCCCCGGCTCACTGCCGAGGCGATAACAAATCCTTCGTCCGTAGCCACGATGCTAGCTTTGACTCGACCAGTTCGATTTAATTCCTCTAAGATTTCTGTCATTGAATCCAACGTTGAAGGCATACCAATTCCTCCGATATCCAGTAAACCTCCGCTGCAATACCCCATATTTCGCGTTACCGCTTATAAATTCCGCTTGCGTTCAAATTTCCTC
>JAEOTD010000021.1 GCA_016839995.1 Candidatus Hermodarchaeota archaeon | reverse complement strand
GAAGATATCATCTTACGGTTAACCTATCCTGTAGCAAATGATGATGCAGCCATTACTTTTCTTGCGGAAGAACTTCGCAATCTCAGCACTCACCTAGAAGTAACAATGGGCACCCGATTCTCCATGGAAAAGTATCAAGAAGCCGTCGCCCTTATTGCGGAGTTCCGGGCTGCAGCCCAATTTATTACTTCAGCACGAATCCTTCAACCCTCCATCTATCCCTACCTGGAATATACTGGATTAATTCGTCGGTTCCTCACGGCACCCAATGCTCAGAACCTTCAAGATATCGAAGCTGTTGCCAACCAATTACAAACTGAGCTTCGGAAATACCAACTACTCCCAACAGCAGAAGCTCTTCGATATGGACTGTTAACTGGGCAACTCCCTGACCAGGTTAGCATTCAATCCAAGGATGAACCCCGAGTTATGCTCATGGGAGGTATGGTCGACCCCGAAGGAATTGCCATGTATTTTGAAAATGCAAAAAATAATGCAGACCTAGAAGATGTCGAAATCGCTTTTGATTTATTATCCTTCACCTTCCGCACCATATTCACCAAGGCTCCGAATCTACAAGGGAATCCCTATTCCGAAATGGCGAAAAGCATTCTCACTGCTCCCGCAGAACCTACCCAAGAGGGATTACCCACTCGTCTGAATTTCATTGACCAGGTGTTTTCCAAACTTCATATTAATGGTTTAATCCTCTGTGAGCAATCTTTCTGTGATCCTGATCAATTCGAGGTTCCCGATACCCTTAAGCTAGCTGAGAAAAAGAAACTACTCGCTGTTCGTGTTCCCTTGGACCCTGAATTCTCCGATCGTGCCCGATTGGAGGGTCGACTTCAAAGTTTTCTCGAAACACTTACAGCGAGATGAAATAATTAGGTGAATGAAATGCCTGCTGAATCCACACGGAATTCATCTGGAACGAAAGAAAAAGCGTATCGAAAGCTCAACTCAAGTAAACTGCTCCGGGAAACCATGACCCTTCATATCCTGAGTACAAAACAAGCGTCACAGGCGGGTCGTTTAGCTTGGGTGACATCTGGATTTCCGGTTGAAATTCCTGTGGCTTTCGATGTAACAGCAGCTTATCCAGAACAGTATGGGGCAATTGTTGGATCAGACAAGTGTGGACCTTTACTTTGTGGCTTTGCTGAGGAGCTGGGATTTTCTCAGGAACTGTGCTCTTATGCCCGCTCCAGTATTGGTTCTGTCCATCATCCTGAACAAAGCCCCCTAACAGGGCTTCCTAAACCTCAAGCGCTCTTGGCTTGTAACAATATTTGTGGAACAGTTCTTCCGTGGTACGAAGCTGTTTCCGAAATGACCGGTGCTCCAGTGTATCTCGTGGATACACCACCCCTTGAGGGTGATCAACCTCCTCACCATCTCGCCTATGTAAGATCAAGTCTTGAAGGATTAATTGAGTTCCTTGGGAAGACCTTCAATCACGAGTACGACCAAGACAAGTTACAAAGAGTTGCAGAAGTTTCGAATGAAGCTGTAACGCTTTGGACCCGAGCCTTGGAAGCGTGCCGCAATAAACCCTCGCCCCTCAATTGTGCAGACCGGTTTCTATCTATGGCCCCTATCGTTTCCTTGCGGGGCACTCAACAGGCTATCAGCTTTTACCAAGCCTTTCTCGCTGAAGTCGAAGACCGTGTTAAAAATGGGGTTGGTGCCATCGTCGATGAACAAGTACGGCTCCTATGGGACAACATTCCTCCATGGTTTACTATCTACAACTTTTTCAACACCCTCGCAAAGCAGGGTGTCGTCTTCCCCGCTGACTCGTATACGCATGCTTGGTCTGCAAGCATTCCTCGTGGAGAAATCCTCAAAAGTATCGCCAAAGTCTATTCTAACGTGTACCTGAACAAGGGACTCTCGGCGAAGATTGAGAAAATGTGTACACTAATCAAAGACTACGATTTAGAAGGCTTTGTGCTGTTTTCCGTTCGATCATGTAAACGCTATTCCCTCGGGCAAATGGTGACGAAAGAAGAAATAACAAGGAGAACAGGTGTCCCGGGTGTCATCATCGAAGGGGATATGGTCGATAGTCAACAATATAGTGAAGCACAGGCTCAAACTCGTGTTGAAGCCCTCCTCGAAATGATTGTATAAGAGCCGATGACCGTGGTGAAAAAACCAAATCTTGGTATAGGCATCGACGTTGGATCAACTACAACTAAAGCCATCTTACTCAACGCTGACCAAAAAATTCTGGCGCGGTTCCTCCTTGCCACCGGCGCTTCCGCACAAAAATCCGTTCGACGCTGTCTGAAAGAATTATCTGACGCATCACAATTGGATCTCTCTAAGGTGCCGACGATTAGCACGGGATATGGTCGCCGTCAAGCCGTAAATGCCACCCAATCTATCACCGAAATCACCTGTCATAGCGTCGGAGTCCACTCACTGAATCCCGCAATTCAGACTCTCATCGATGTTGGTGGACAAGACTCGAAGGTTATACGCATTGGAGAAAACGGTCGACCAATGGATTTCGAACTGAATGATAAGTGCAGTGCTGGGACTGGACGGTTTCTTGAAGTGATGGCCCAAGTGCTCGAACTACCAATCAGCGAGTTAGGTCCCCTCTCCCTCAAATCAAAAAATCCCTCAGTCATCAGTAGCACGTGTACGGTCTTTGCTGAAAGTGAAGTCATTGGGCGAATCGGAGCCGGTGATAATCCGGCGAATATTGCAGCAGGCGTCCACAAGGCCATGGCTGCAAAAATTGCGACACTGTCTCAAAGAGTGGGTGTCAAACCCCCAGTATCCGTAACTGGAGGGGTTGCTCTTAACCCTGGATTCCGTCATTATCTAGGTCATGAACTCCACTCTGACCTATGGATTCCAAAAGCGCCCCAGTACACTGGTGCACTGGGTGCTGCAATTCTCGCTTTGCAAAAGGGGAAATGAGTAACAGTTATGGGATGAAGAGACAATCCTGCTCACTGGCAGAGGACGTGAATACATGGTCATCATTCCGTACCAAGATAAGAAACCAACCATCGCTGATGATGCCTATATCTCACCCCGCGCCTCGGTGATCGGTGCAGCAACCATTGGGGCTCGAAGTAGCGTATGGGAGTATGCCGTCATCAGAGCAGATTATAATACCATCTCGATTGGAACAGATTCGAGTATCCAAGACAATTGCACCGTTCACTGTGACCTCCGTTTCCCGACTAAGATAGGTAACAGTGTCACTCTTGGTCACAATTCAGTGGCACACGGATGTACCATCGAAGATAATGTCTTGGTCGGTATTGGCGCAGTGATACTAAATAATGTTCAAATCGGGCATCACTCCATTATCGGTGCTGGTAGCGTAATCACTCCAGGTAAGATAATACCGCCCGAAAGCCTCGTTATTGGAGTGCCCGGTAAGGTTGTTCGATCCCTTACGCCTGCTGACATCAAGGAACTTGATGCTAACTGGAAGGTGTACGTCGAATTGAGTCAACGATATCTTAAGCAACTCCGCGAAGATCGGAAATGAGTAACCCTCTTTGAGGAAATATGGGTATCAAAACCAAATTATTTAATAGTGATAAGATAATCTGCCTTTTCGTGTTGCACCACAACACCTGAAACAAAGAAGCACTTTGTAGGTGGAGCCTGTGAAAATTACTGTCACCTTAATCAAAGCCGATATTGGTAGTATTGGTGGTCACATCCGAACCTGTGATGTGACAACTGATGTCATCTGTCAAGCCATCGACGAAGCCCATCAATCCGGACTCATCATTGATTACAAAATCTGGAATGCGGGTGACGATAGCGAGATTTTGATGACCCACACACGTGGAGTTGACGACGAAAAAATCCACAAAACTGCCTTCGATGCCCTCATGAAAGGCGCTGAGAACGCAAAGGAACGTGGTCTGTACGGAGCCGGACAGGATATCTTGAAAGAAGCCTTCAGCGGAAATGTCCGTGGAATGGGCCCCGGTGTTGCTGAAATGGAGTTCGAAGAACGCCCCGCTGAACCCTTTGTAGTGTTCACGGCAGACAAAACAGCTCCCGGCGCCTACAATTATCCCATCTACCGGGTATTTGCTGACCCCTTCAACACAGCCGGATTGGTCATCGATCCTAAGATGCATGATGGCTTCATTTTTGAAGTCTTTGACATCAAAAACGACAAAATGGTCAAAATGGAAACACCTGCTGAAACCTATGATCTTCTAGCCCTAATCGGTTCAACTGAAGATTACGTTATCAAACGCGTTTATTCCAAGGATGAATCCCGAGGTATTGGGGCTGTGATTTCAACTGAAAAACTCTATGCCGTTGCTGGCAAATACGTCGGAAAGGATGACCCTGCAGCCATTGTCCGTGCCCAAAGCGGCTTTCCTGCAACCGGAGAGGTCTTGGAGGGATTTGCCTTGGGACACCTTGTCACCGGATGGATGCGCGGTAGCCACAATGGCCCCCTCATGCCTGTACCACTTCATTACTCACAGTGCACACGATTCGATGGACCCCCACGCGTAACAGGATTAGCTTTCAGCATGAAGAACGGGGTGTTAACTGAGCCCCTGGATGTCTTCGATGACCCTGCATGGGATCTTACAAGGGATCAATGTTTGTACGTTATGGACTATATGCGTCGCCATGGGCCCTTTGAACCACATCGACTCCCCCCCTCATCCATGGAATACACCACGCTCCCCAATGTCCTGAAAAAACTTCAAAACCGCTTCAAACCCATCAAGTAATTTCCGTCTCGGAAACCGCCACTACTGGACTACCAACTCAAACACACGACTCTGATTGTACTTGGGGTAAGGTCAATTCAAAAAGGAGTGGCGGGCCCGCAGGGATTTGAACCCCGGATCTACAGGTCCGAAGCCTGTCGCCGTATCCACTTGGCCACGGGCCCAAAATTTGAGATAGGCGAGTTACGACACCCCCCATTTTAATCGTTTCGCTCATATTTTTGATGTTTTTCGAGAAACCAAGAGATGACGAAAGAAAAAAAAGGCGGGCTCTGCGTACTCTCAAGAGGAATCGAATAACAGTGACCGTTGAAAATCCTTGGGCTGAATTTACTAAACAGGTTATTGAAGCCCTACAGCTCTCTAGTGGTCAGGATCTGAGTCAGTACCTCGAACTCCCCACTGATTCCCACCATGGGGATCTAGCGTGTACTGCGGCATTTCATTTAACCCAGCAACTTAAGAAAAGTCCTGCAGAGATTGCGAAAGAACTCGCTGTGTTCGATCCGATACGGTTTCCATTGATTGAACAAGTCGTAGCCCAAGGTCCGTATGTCAATTTCTACATCAACATTATTCCATATCGTCGATTGGTCGTTGAGGCCATACAAAGTGCTAAAGACGCCTTTGGAAGATCAACCCAATTTGCAGGAAAACACGTAGTTGTTGAATACCCTGCAGTGAATCCAAATAACCCCTTACACGTCGGACATGCTCGAAACGCTGTACTAGGCGACACTACTGCACGACTGCTCCAAACTGTCGGCTATGACGTTACCCGAATGGACTACATCAATGACTTGGGACTGCAAATCGCGGTAGCTTATTGGGCATTAAAACACTTGGATGCATCAAAATACAAAGGAAAATATGACCAGATTGTTGGGCGCCTTTACGTCGAAGCCCAAGAGCATTATGACGAATCTCAAGTCCGCAAATATCTGAAACAAATGGAACAAGGCGATAATGAGGTTGCTGCTGAAGTTCGAAAGTTGACTGAACGTGTACTTCGAGCTCACCACAAAACGCATGCTCAACTTAATGTCCATCACGATTTGTTAGTCTGGGAAAGTAATATTGCTCATTCGGGTCTGTTTGCTAAAGCCTTGGAGAAAATTATGGCCGCCCCCACAACCTCTCGACCGACCAAGGGAGAAAAAGCTGGGTGTGTTATAGTAGATCTAAGTGCCTACGAAGAATTTCAACAATTAAAAGATACAGACAAAGTGCTCGTACGTTCCGACGGAGTCGCCACATACACGGGGAAAGATATTGCCTTTCACTTCTGGAAATTTGGCATAATTAAAGATCCGTTCCATTACAAGCCGTTCAAAAGTCCTAAAACTGGGGATACTATTTGGACAACATCTAATAGTGGAGAAACAGGTCACTACCACTCCGCCGATATCATCTACAATGTTATAGGTATCCCTCAAAGCCAAGCTCAACGCACAGTCTATCTAACCTTACAAACCCTAGGCTATGAACAAGCCTCTACCAATTACTATCACCTTGCATACGAATTTGTGACTCTCCCAGGTGCTAAATTCTCCGGACGAAAAGGGACATGGATTGGTTTTAGCACCGACGATGTCATTCGTGAAGCCACACGCCGTGCTCGAAAAGAGGTCAAAAAGCGCAATCCCGAAGCCGATGCGCGTTTCCTTCGGCAAGTCGCCGAAGCCATCGGTTCTGCAGCAGTTCGCTATGCCCTCCTCAAAGTGGCTGTTGAAAAACAAATTGTGTTTCGATGGGAAGACTTGCTCAACTTTGATGGCAACGCCGCCCCCTATCTCATGTATACACATGCCCGTGCCAGCTCTATCCTCCGCAAAGAACTGCCCCCATCCAAGGTGCGCCTAAGTGAACTCACCAATCCATATGAAACCGAACTCATCAAACTTCTTGGCCGATTTCCTGCTATTATCCTCGAAATCGTCCACGGCATAAAACGGGAGGTTTGGGGCACACGGATCGAGTTATTCCATCTTGCAGAATATACCCACTCGCTGTGTGTAGCCTTCAACTCGTTCTACAATCATTGTCCGGTTCTCAAAGCGGACACCAAAGTCCTCAAAGGAGCGCGTCTTCTTTTAGTTGAGATGTGTCGTCAAGTTCTTTCAAATGCCTTGGGACTGCTCGGGATTAAACCCTTGGAACGCATATAAGCCTGTGAATTAACCCTATTGGTCTTATAACACAAGAATTAAATATTGTATATTGTACTAACATTCTCAACAAACGAGAAATAATGAGCTCGTTGTTATGGAGTTGATTCCTTTTGAAAATCGTGTATCGTCACTGGGAGCCCGACCAAGGGCTCGAAGAAATCCAAGCAAAAATCTACACCAAAGCATCTGGACTCCCGGCACGCGCTGATCAAATTCGTGCTCGTAATTTAAGCCGGGATTCCAAAATGACACGCTATGCCTTAACTGAAGCAGGAGAACCCTTAGCATATATCACTTCACGTGATTCCAGTAGTGAACGGGGACGAGTGTACATTGGATACCCCTGGACAATGCCTGATGCTCCTACTGAGGTTCAAGAAACCTTATTTGATGAACTAATGGGATTCTTGAAAAAACGGAAGGATACCGAGGAAATCGCCACGACAGTTGTTTTCACCGCCAAGATTGCAGACAAACAACTAGCCTATTGGCAAGAAAAGGGCTTTGTTGAGGATGAAAGACTGTATCGGTATCAGCTAGACTTTGACTTCAACGAAATCAGCAAATGGAAACTCAGTAAAAAGCTAATGGCCTACACAAGCCGCGAAGCCACAACAAAAGACCTCAAGTATCTGTACGAAGTTTCCCAAGTCGATCCCTTACTTACAAATGAGTTTGAAACCGAAGAGGCTCGCGAGAGCTACTTCAAGGGGCGCGTCCTAAAGGACGGCCACGCAGTTCTGCTCTTTGATAAAGGCAAAGTGATTGCAGCCAGTGCCCCACTGCGAATCGAACCCGACCAACTTTTCCTTCTTGGAAATGAACCACGGGTACTTATGCGCTTCACGGCCATTCGTCCTGGTTATGAGCATGTCTGGAAGCGACTTGTCTTTGATGTGGCAAAGGAAGTGAAAAAAGCGGGATGGATGGACACCCCATTACGAGTGACCTTCTATTTCCGAACAAATGCCCCACTTGCGGTAATCATGTCGGAAATGCGATCAGAACTAGAGATGTTCGAGGTAATACTCAAAAAACCCCTAACCACTTAGGTAACAAGAGTTGGTATTCTTGAAACCAACAGTTGCAGTCGTAGATAATCAGGCGTTCGACCAAGCCATTGAAACCATCGGTGGTTTGGCTGAACTAAATGCCCCAGATCGAAGGGTCGTGGTCAAAGTTGGTATCTATAACCCCGAAACAGGTATCTGCTCGACGGTTCAAACAGTCAAATCAATTATTTCTGCTTTTAACAAAGCAACAGAAATCCTCATCACCGAGTCAGATAGTGGTGCGGGTCCTGGATTAAAGCGGCTGGAGGTCTGGAACGACTGTTACAGCGACAAAACGACGCCTTTCAATTTATCCACAGATGAGAACACACAACTGGTTGAGGTGGCAGGCGAACAGGTTCCCTTTTCTCAAACCCTCCTTGATCACCAAACGTTCATCAGCACCCACGTCCCCCGCAGGTACGAAAAAGCAGGGCTCGAAGACCTGATGAATATGGGATTTGTGATCAAAAATCTACTAGGGCTTATCCTTGACACCAAGAAACATCGATTTCATGACCATCTATCTACAGCCCTTCTCGATATGTACGAAGCTGCAGGAGGCATTGACCTAGCAGTATTAGATGCCACCCACGCCTTTCTAGGCTGGAAGAAGAAACGAATAACCGTATCTCCTAACCTATTAATCGTTGGTAAGGATGCTTTTGCCGTGGAAGCAGTAAGTATGCATATGATGGGATTTGATCCAACCGAAATGCAAGTCTTACAGGAAGCGAAACGCCGCAAGCTTGGCGAAATCAACCTTGACAAAATCAACATCGTCGGAGATATTGAAGCCCCTAAACAAATGATAATTCAAGCCTTCAGCCAGTTAGTCCCCAAAAGTGTCCGGAAAGGGTACGGCTGGGACTAGCCCTGGGTTGTTTAGTGCTAATCCTTGGGTGTTAATTTCTCCGCAAACTCTTTTTCTAGCTTTAGCAGTTTCGGCGGAATAACTGCTTGGGCATATGCCTGGTTGGGGTTGCATGCAAAAAAGTTCTGATGATATTCTTCAGCTTTGTAAAAAGTCGTAAATGGTTCGACCGTAGTTACGATTGGTTTCGAAAACTTGCCCGACTTATCGAGTGTTCGAATGAGGTTTTTAGCAACCATCTTTTGTTCCTCATGGTGATAAAACACTACCGAACGATACTGGGTACCCACGTCGTTCCCCTGGCGATTCAACGTCGTTGGATCATGAGTAGAAAAGAAAACGTCAAGTAGATTACGGAAATTGAGGTGCGTTGGATCATAGGTGATTTGAATAACCTCAACGTGGTCTGTTTGTCCCGAGCAGACCTGTTCATATGTGGCCGTTTCTGCCGTTCCTCCTGAGTATCCCGATACGACTTTCTGAACTCCTTTCAAACGAAGAAAGACGGCTTCTGTACACCAGAAACACCCACCGCCTAATGTGGCTAGCGCTAATTCTTTGGATTCATGTAACTGTGACTCACCGTTCATGGTTCTTAAGCTGATGTTTGTCTTCAAAAGTTCAATGAATTAACAAGTCTGTTATAGTGCTGTTCTCTTATCTAGATTTATTAGGGGCTAAACCCAGTTCTTTGTTATTTGAACCTGGTGGGGTATTCTCATGTCTCCTAGCATCCCCAACTTCAATCCTGATGAAGCCGAAGATTATGTTCGCAATTATGATATTCCCACAATTACTGAATTCGTCAGGTTGCTCTATCTCCGCGATATTCAAGGCGTTTCAATCTCAGAGTCAGAATTTCTACAACAACAAAAGGAGGTCCTGCCAATTCTCAACAAAGGAATGAGTCAATGGATTGAGAAGAATCGTCGACGGACATTCCTTAGTTTTCAAGAAGTGATGGCTTTTTTTGGATATCTTGGCTTGAACGGGACCCAGATTCCTGAGCTCGTTGACGCTGTTGATCATGCTTTTACTACATACAAACGGCAAGGAGGCGCATTCATTGCTTCAAGTGGAAAAGTCAACAAATGCGGAAATACCAACTTTCTTCGAGCTGTTCTGGCTTTAGGATTTGCAGAGGACGCTCGTGTAGAACAAGCTTGCGAAGAATACTTAGATTTCATTCTTGGTCGCGAAGGAGAATGTCATGTCCGCACTGATGGAAATCCGTGCGGGTATGTCATGGTTCGAACACTTCGGTGGCTCAACGAATACCCTGATGCCTGGCAAGACAAAAGGTATCGAACTGCTGTGAAAAACATCCAAAAGTATCTTCTTTCCCATGATCTTTCCACAGCTGATTATCCTCGTCGTAATCCTGAACCAAATAAGAACTGGTTCAAGTACGGGTATTTTCGCTCATATCAAAGCAGTATCTTCGAAGCTGCAGAAGCCTTAGTCCAAAGTGGCGTCACAAAACACCCGGGTCTCGAAAGGACTCTGGGGGTTATAGGCTCAACATGTATTAATGGAACAACTTGGAAACCACGATATATTCAGAAACACTGGCCTATCACAATTCTTCCTCCCCAGCGAGGAAAACAAGTGGGAAGCCCGTGGCTCTCACTCAGAGGGCTCAGAATTGTCAAAGCTTAAGCTATTTTGGAAACTTCTTGAAGACGTCTTCAAGAGTGGGTTTACCGATCTCTTGGAGCTCATAGCGCACTCGAACTGAAGGTGTGTTTATTTTGACGACGCGCCCCAAATCGATTGGGGTCCCGATAACCACAACATCTGCATCAATAGCATTAATGGTCTGTTCAAGCTCTTTGACTTGCTTATCACCATAACCCATGGCCGGGAGAATCTCGCTTAGATGACTAAATTTCTCAAACGTCTCCTTTATGGATCCAACAGCATAAGGACGGGGGTCAATGATTTCAGCTGCCCCGTATTTCTCTGCTGCGACCCATCCAGCCCCAATTTCCATCTCTCCATGGGTTAATGTTGGTCCGTCTTCGATTACCAGGGCACGCTTACCACGGATGGCTTCAGGATTATCCACAAAAAGCGGTGAAGCCGCATCAATAATAATTGCTCGAGGATTCACCACACGAGTCGTTCGGCGAACCTGTTCAATACACTCAGGTTCTGCGGTATCGACCTTGTTGATGATGACAACGTCAGCCATGCGGAGATTCGTTTCGCCCGGATGATACATTACTTCATGACCAGCACGATGAGGATCAGCAATCACGATGTGGATATCCGGCACATAGAAGGGAAAGTCATTATTCCCGCCATCAAAGACAATTACATCTGCCTCCTTTTCGGCTTCTTCAAGGATTTTACCATAATCGACACCAGCATAGACAACGGCCCCTCGGTCGATATGGGGCTCATATTCTTCCATCTCTTCGATGGTAGTCTTGTGTTTCTTGAGGTCCTCAAGAGTTTCGAAGCGTTGACAGATTTGTTCAGCCAAATCACCGTAAGGCATTGGGTGTCGGATAACCACAACTTTCAATCCTTTCTGCCGGAGGATTTCAACAACACGTCGACTGGTTTGACTCTTCCCCGCTCCGGTTCGAACTGCGCATATGGCAACAACAGGTTTTTTGCTTTTCAGCATCGTCGTAGCAGGTCCCATGAATCGGAAGTCTGCGCCCATTGAGTGGACCCATGAAGCTAAGTGCATCACGTCTAGATGGGCAATATCACTGTAAGCAAAAATGACCTGTTCGATGTTATGCTCCTTTACTAATGCAGGCAGGATGTCTTCGGGATAAATTGGGATACCCTTTGGATAGAGTTTGCCAGTAAGAACAGGGGGGTAGCGGCGTTCTTCAATTCCAGGAATTTGGGTTGCTGTAAATGCAACGACTTCGTATTCGTCATTATCTCTGAAGTAGACGTTGAAGTTGTGGAAGTCGCGCCCTGCGGCACCCATGATGATTACACGCTTTCGAGCCATAATCAAGCACATCCGTTATTGGGCACGGGGGTATCTTCCCAGTAAAAGCCTTACGTTTCATCAGAATACGGAAAATATCACGCTTTTTTCAATCTTGCGAGCTTCTAAATGTTCACGAACATGCCCAAGTCGTACTACGAACAGTTAAAAGCCTCAATTCGACCCACCTTGTTAATGGAGGTATTTCCATGCGGGGAAACAGTATCCTCCTTCTTGGCGTACGACTACTCAAATTCCTCATCGCTCCTTTCCTTAGAAAGTAGGGATAAGGTAAACTAAGTCACCTGGGGTGAAGTCGTTTTTTCCGCAAGGGGCTTTATCCCAGTGAATTCTCTTTTTTTCCGATTCAAGCCGGTTTAGCCATATACCGCGCGATTATCGCTAGAACCGCACCCAATAAACCAGGCGAATTGAGTAGGATAACGGGCCAGACAACGGGGGTAATCCCGGCTAGAAAGTATCCTAGGAAGAGGAGAAGGAGACTGAAGATGCCCAT
>JAEOTD010000142.1 GCA_016839995.1 Candidatus Hermodarchaeota archaeon | reverse complement strand
GTGGTCGTTATTGCAGCCGTTTCCGTCGCGGTACCCCTCATCGGTTTCACGATGCTAAGGCCCAGCGTGCATTTCACGCTCTTAGAGAACGCCGGGGTGATGATTGAAGCAGATGGCGTTCGAGTGTACGTAGATCCCATTAGTCTGCCAGCACATTACGCGAATCTCCCAGCAGATATTGTCCTCGTTACTCACCCGCATGGGGATCACTACGAGATGGTCTCCATCAACTTAATCCAACAAGAGAGTACAGAGAATATCTTCCCTGCCAGTATGACAACAGAAATTACTGTGCATGCTGGGCAAGGCGTTGAGCCCCTTGACGAGCTTCAAATTGGGTCAGTTAGTATTACGGCCTTCTTCATGTACACCTTTGATGTGGGCGGAGGAGAAGCGAGCCATCCTGAAGAAAATAACTGGACAAGCTACGTCATCGAAATTGGTGGAGTCACCTTCTTTCATGCAGGCGATTCGAAGAACATCCCCGAATACAGCCAGTTGACAGGCACTATTGATGTGGCAATGCTTCCCTTAGGTCCTGGATGCCAAACAATGTTCAACGAAGAGGTCGTTGATGCCCTCGAAGCAATTCAACCCCGCTACTTCGTACCCATTCACTATGCCGAAGGAGCGAACATTGAATGGATCAACACCTATGCTTCCCAGTGTACCATGTGCCAAATTATTAGCCTTGCCTACTGGCAACCAACCAACTTCTACCCCGCTTAATCGAAAAACAAACCCACTCGAATGCTTAAGTGGCTGAATTGCTCATAAGGACCCGGTAATCATATGGTCCGCGTATGGCAAGTCCAATTTGACGGTCCAACACCGGGTCCAGAAGGTGACTATACCCTCCATTTTGTAGACTCCCACGAACTATTCAAGCCCCCGAACTATTTCGCCCTCACCCCGGAGTACGTCGACAAGCTCCAAGAATTAGTAGAAACGCTGTTCAACTACCGCATTATCGGAAACATCAAAACTGTTCATACTCCTGATGGCAAAGAGTGGGGCGGAAAAAACATCTGGGCACTCTTAGGCCTGTATTCGATTGACCAGTGGCAAGACGTCTCCTTAGGAGCCTTGATCTCTGAGCGACTTGATAAGGACTGGGAGGTTCTTGGTTTCCACCCCTCCAACATCCTCCAGTTCTCAGCGATAAATCAAGACTTTATCAAAACGGTCGTCCATGATTACACCCAACGCCCGGAGAAATTTACCGGCGTCCATGTAATTACACCACCATGAGATCATGGTGAAGTTGCAGACTTTCTGAGTCGTTTTCTCCAATAATACAAAGGCTTTTATCAAGGTTTAAGAGTGTATTCTCACTAAGTGAGAACCATGTTGATGAGTTGAATGCCATGAAACCTCCTGAACCAGGTACCCGAACCTTCCGAAGCTACCTTATCTTCTGGGGGGGACAACTAGCATCGTTGGCTGGAACCAATATTGTCAACTTCAGTCTCGTCTGGTGGATTACAATCCAAACCGGAAGCGCGTTATTCCTGGGAATCTCTGCATTTTTTGCCTTTGGCAGTTTTATCCTCATCACACCCGTTGCAGGAGTCCTTGTTGATAGATGGTCACGAAAAAAGGTCATTATCGTTGCAGATAGCATTCTCGCAATTTTGAGCGTCTTATTGGTGATCCTATTCTTTTCAGGTATCGCCAATATCATCCATGTTCTCATCATCCAACTCATCGGCGGAATGGTTGGAGCCTTCCACGCAATGGCTGTCCAAGCAATTATCCCCATCATGGTGCCCCATAAACACCTTACTCGCATGAACAGCCTGAACCTCTTTGCCGGCGCTTTTATTCAAACCATAGGACCTGCCATCGGAGCGTTAGTATTTCTCATCTTTGTTGGCAACATGTCTCGCATCATGCTTATCGATATCGGAACATACCTCATTGCCATCGTACCTGCTGCACTAGTTACTATTCCAGCGATTCACCTGAAAAGACCGACTGAGAAGCCATCATTTCGTAAAGAATTGGCAGAAGGTCTCACATTCATCCGAGACCGTTCTGGGCTATTGACGTTACTGAGTGTATTTGCGTTAACGAATTTCTTACTTCCCCCCACCTTCATCTTACTTCCCCTATTCAGTTCCACCTATCTAGCTCTAGGTGATTTAACGCTAGGTGTGATTTACCTTGCGGCGTTGATGTCATTACAGAGTGCCAGTATGATGGTTGCCTCAGCTGTAATGATGGTATGGGGAGGATTCAAGCGCAACATCATCGGAGTCTTTGTGGGTATCTTCTTTGGTGCCCTCGGCATGGTGATCCTCGCCTTTACCCCTCCAGGCATATTTTGGGTGTCAGCCTTTGCTATCATCCTCCTCGGATTCACTCTCCCCGTAGCCAACGTTTCAAGCCAAACAATTTGGCAAAAACTGGTTCCGCCTGAAAAAATCGGCCGAGTATTTTCCGTTCGACAGACGGTTGCCCAATTCACTGCACCATTCTCATTTCTTGTGGCTGGGATATTAGCCCAGATGTATTCAATTCCACTCATCTTCCTTGTGTTTGGGTCAACACTAATTGGTGTACTCCTCATTGCATGGACGTTCACAGCGTTACCTCGAGTCGAAGAACGGCTTAAAAAAGACGAAATCGGATCGGAGAATCATCTGGACCACTCCGAGTTAGAAGCAAGCAGTGTAGAACCCTAGCATCAAAGAAAAGACCTTTGCGGTATCTGGAACATTTCCGAGCGATTTCATAATGGGTACAACAGTTTTAGGCAGGAAAAACAAAGTTTGAACTATGACAGAATTTCTCAACGTTTCCGTCCAGAACGGCCAACTCGTTCCATTGGGACACGAGAAAATCGCCACCACCATCGATGATGTTAAATTTGAGGGGAACAAAGGACGATTAACGGTATCAGATATCCGCATTGTGTGGTACAAACTTGAGAAACCAAAGGGCGGTGGATTATTTGGCGGCTTTGCTAAAGCCCTTGCAGTCGGAGTGGCAGGATCTATAGCCGAAGATGCGGCACGGCGACATGGTGGATTTGCAGGTCGTGCCCTAGGTCGAGGGATTCGACATGCAACTCATGCGACAGCGACAGCCATTGTTGTGGACACGTTAACGAGTAACGAAATGATTGCTCGTGGGCAGGGAGGAGTTGCTGAATCTCTGGCACTTCCACTCATGGTTATCGACAATATTGACAGTCCTAAGAAGAAATTGGTCATTACGTTAACCAGTGGTGAAGACATCGAATTCGAAAGTAAAAAACCTCAGATGTTCGCCGTCGTTGAAGCGCATATTGAAGCTGCAAAAACTAAAAACAAATGCCCTTTCTGCGGCACCCACGTTCCTTCCAGCGAAACCCATTGCCCCCACTGTTCAGCGCCTGTCAAAACTGGACCATCAACACCAACAAGTGCACCCACCACAGGTCCAACCATGACGTCAAGTGGGATGCCATCCATACCACAAGTTCAATGCCCCCACTGCAAAAACACCGTGCCCATAAGTGAACGTTGCACTCAATGTGGAAAAGAACTCATAACCCATTGTTCAAAGTGTGATACGGAATATCCCCTATTCATGTTTGAAGGCAAGTTCTGTCCAAAATGTGGAAATAAAATCAGATAACCCTGAACACGGTTTGAGTAGGCTAATCGACAGTTGCCGTGCATTTTGGACAATTCAATAAATCTCTACTCAATACATTAAACCGATACAATTTTTTATAGCGAATTCTTTAATCAGCGGTAAGCAGTCGACGATTCTAATCTTCCAGCGGGAATCGTTTGACCAACTGCTACAGAAAAATCGAACTATAATGAGATTTGACAAAATGAATCGTAAAATATTGAAAATTAGTCTTCTAGTGATCAGTCTTCTAGTATTTCAGTTTGGCATCCTCCCACCTATGCAGCTAGATGAAGGAGCTCCTCCCTTAGTGGCAGCAGTTCCAGTTCCAGTGAATGGAATGGCATCTACAATCATCGATGATAATGATACTACTGATAGCTTTGAAGTGCAAATCATTGAACCAGGCATCTATCGGTTCAACCTGTCCTTCTTCGTGGACACTGCTATGCCTGCCGGAGTCGATATTGACACCGATTGGTATCAGACCATGGATACATGGTGGCCAGGTGTTGCCGCATCCTTCCGTTCAATGGAACACTTCTATGGGATGGACTGGAATAGTTACGACGAAAATGATACCGATTACTACGATACTGAACTCGCTTGTATCCGACCTGGGTACATACGAATTAACCTCGAACTTTCATCCTATTCCACAGGCGATCAAGTATCTCTAAACCTAACGGTTGACCAACGTTTAGTGTTTGGGACTTTACCGGACGCTAGTTTCATGAGCGAAAATACGACCCTTGAGTGGACAACGGATCATACCTGGCAAGGCTTCCGATTACACCTACCGGATAATAACTTCTACAATCTGACAGCTTATGGCAGCTTGAACTGGAGTACCACGGCTGGATGGGGCGGTGACGGATCCTTTACTCCCCTGGATGGAGTCTCCCTCATCGACCTGAACCATGGCCAATATATGCCATACGAAGCGTGGACACCAGTTTATAGTATTCCAGCTGGACCCGAAGACAACAGTAGTAC
>JAEOTD010000141.1 GCA_016839995.1 Candidatus Hermodarchaeota archaeon | reverse complement strand
TTTGCTGTAGGTTAAGTAGGAGTTGCGCAATTTGCTGAAATTCCTGCTTGGAAAAATCACGGATAGAGTGCTTCAAATCTCCTAAGATGATAATCTCGGTTGGATCCAATTCAGTGACGAGTTGTTCAAACTGGGTGGTAATTCGCGTAGCAAGGTTTGTTGAATAGTAATTCTGCTTGAATAACACTCGTTCGTATCCTATATGCAAATCACCCACAACTAGAACACGACGGGATCCTTCGTGAAGAAGAAGGGCCGGTTCGTTTTTAATTATCTCGAGATGCATCTTGTTCGATATTACTAACTCGATAGGTATTTTTTTCTTTATGATTACAGACTGTTGTATGATGAATGGCGAATTTGAGAGCACCTTGAAAGGAATTAAAGAACGTCACGTAATCTCTGGGTCGGATCTATTGGTTTTGACTCAGCACTGCGGAGATCGTTTTTGGAAGGCTCTTCAAGCGGTTGCCAAGGATTTGGTGAAGAAATACATTTTCGAGCCTAGTGGGAGGGAAGCTTGGGTCGTTGTTGGAAAAGCACGGGATTATCGTGTTTTATCAGAATTGTATTGTGATTGTGAGGATTTCTATATCAACGTGATAGTAAAACGCGTTGCTGATTTATGTTATCATATTCTAGCACAGATTCTTGCTGAAGCTCTTGAAACTTATTCAGAAATCCGTTTAGATGATATGAGGTATGATTCGCTCCGAGCTGAATGGGAAACTTTGATTGAAAAGCCTTCACCTCAGAAAATCGAAAAAGGGGATCATTGAGTAAACTTAAAAAGTAGTAAGGAAGTTGACAGAACGGTTCTTTCCATGCAAATATTATATCAACTGGCTTTTCTTGGAACCATCGGTTTTTCCATCTTGGCTAGTTTTCTAATTTTAGCTTACCATATTCTAAGCGGTAGTGAAGAACAGTAATCATTTTAGCTGGGGTCTGTATCCGCCCACCATTCACGTGTTCTGATAAACTGCTTTTCATTCTCCAAAATCAGACGGTAGAATTCACTTTCAGGGCGTTCATGGCTGCCGGCAAGAATACGTTTTACGACGGTTGGTCCAACTCCTCTTCCAGCCATGGCAATTAATGCTGGTTTTCCATAGTTTATCACCACTTCAGCATTTTCTCGACCCTTACGCAGTGCCCGTTGTTCTTCTGGTGATAATTGCTTACCAGCACGGTGGCGACGAATTGCCTGTTGTAATAATTTATCTGTGGGAAAAACCCCTGCAACGAGTCTCGATGCACATTTCTGACATTGAGGATGTTCATCTACGTGTTTGATGGTGCGGACACTGGACCATTGACCACAGTGTAAACACACCAAACGCACCTTCCGATTTAAGAGGCGCTTTTTCGTTTGTTCTAGAATATATGCTTCTGGTGTTTCAGGTTCAAGAAATTCACCGAATCTAGCTAATATCTGTCGGGCAAAAGGGGATGGACGTTTAAGATAAGTTAGTCTAACAGCAACTTCCTTGCTCTGAATTGCGTCTAATAATTCTCGTGTTTTATCAATATCCAGTTTGTCAACGAAGAACTCTCTGAACGTTTCCTCAATTACTGGTGTTCCAGTGAAATACTGCATGATTCGAAGAAGCTGATTACTTCTAAGAGTTGCAGCCCGTGAAATTACTCCAAATCGTCGTCCCACATGAAGGAACCGCCGAGCGAAGTAAGGCGATCGTAACAAGATTAATTCTAATAATTCATTCATGTGAGTTGAATCAAGTGATTGGAATCCCTCTAGCAGCGCTTCTCCTATTGCATGAGCTCCTCCCTTCTCAAACCGAAAAAGAATGCGATACTGATCAGCATGGAATGCAATTTCTCTTCCTAATTGTGAGGTTAAAAGCGCTGCAAGTAAACGACCAATGGTCTCGTTTATTCGGGTCCCATAACATGAATGAATTACGATCAATTCATGTCCGACCTCAATGATAATATTCTCTTTATCAGGTACGAATTGACTTTGAACCTGTTTCTCTATCATTTTGCATTGGATGTCTCTTGCAGGTTCATCGACATCAATGTCAAATGACAGGGTCTCAGAGCATTCAACATGGTCTGCAATTTTCTTCCAAAGAGAACTTACCCCTTCTACAACCATTTTTGATACAGGAATTAGCTCTCCACTCCAACGAGGAATTCGTCCCCTGGTTTGATGAATCGCAGTGACATACACATATTCATCGTCTTGTTTGACGACCTCCCATGGGCGTCCACGTAAAACTAGAATATTCCCCGTTTGCCCATATTCTTCCGCAAACCCCGTATCAAGACGACCAACAGGTCGGTTGGTGGCAAGATTGATGACACGATGGTACGGCGTGTCTGGAATTACAGACAGGTTTTCAAAATAATATGGATAGGCTTTTCTCCGAGGGCGTAAAATCACATCATCTCTCGAAATCAGCCCCTCTTTTTGAAGAAAGTCTATTATTTCAATGATTTTTTCCTTCTCAATAGTAGAGTACGGAGGGGCTCGTTTGATGATTTCAATTGCTTGTTCATATGAGAGGGTTCGATACTCGATTGCCAGTCCAACTAATTGATGGGCAATGATATCCAAAGCATTGTAGTGAATCGGCGGTGTTTCTAGACATTTCTCTAAGCCCTTTTCAGCAACCACTATACCTTCACATACATCATCGAATTTTGTCGTGATGATTATTCCTTTTGATTCACGATCAAGTTGGTGCCCGGCTCGACCCACCCGTTGAAGTAATCGAACCATTTGGCGTGGCGATCCATACTGAATGACCAAATCCACGGAACCAATATCTAAGCCTAGCTCCAACGATGAAGTACATACTAAATAGGGCACTTCCCCAGCTTTGAATTTCTGTTCAGCTTCAATACGTGCTTCTCGGGAGAGAGAACCATGGTGAACACCTGCTTCACTATCATGGAGTTTTGCTAATCTGAGACCGAGTGCCTCGGCGGTTTGTCGTTCATTACAGAAAATGAGTGTTGATGAATGCTTGTTAACTAATTCCCATATCCTTTCTGCTGGACCATCTAGTGGCGATTTCTCCTGATCTTCATAAGAATACGGGCAATACTCGAGACGAAACTGGAAATCCTTTGTCGCAGGGGATTTTATAATCCCAGCTTTTTCCGAACCACTCATGAAATCACGAATTTCATTGGGATTTCCAACTGTGGCTGACAACCCAATGCGCTGAAACTTTGTCTGTGTTAACTCCCGGAGTCTTTCTAATGCAACCATTAATTGGACTCCACGTTTGCTTGCAGCTAGCTCATGAATTTCATCAATAACTACACACTTTACGTTACGAAGATGTTCTCGAATTCTTTTTCCAACCAAAATTGCTTGCAAAGTCTCAGGTGTAATGATAAACAGTTGAGGTGGCTTCAAGGTCTGACGGCGACGGGTTGAGGCAGGCGTATCTCCATGTCTAACTTCAACACTAATCTTAAGCTGTTGTGCAATCAGAACAAGGCGTCTTAGGATGTCTCGATTAAGGGCTTTAAGAGGAGTAATCCAGATTAACTGAACACCCACTGAATCACTTGAATCTTCAAGAAGACGATTTATCAGAGGAAGAAACGCAGCTTCAGTTTTTCCATGCCCAGTGGGAGCAATTAGAAGTACCGATTCTCCTTTAAGAATCCGTGGAATACTACGGCTCTGAATGGGTGTGGGTGTCCGAAATCCCTGCTTTCTAACTTTCTCTGAAAGTTTTGGATTTAGCAACCCGAAGATGTTTTTAACCACGTGAAGGCGCCTCTAACATTTTCGGTTCCAGAGTGATGTTTTTAATATGATGGCTGTAGAAACCTGTGATATAAATTACATCAACCTTGGGAGGCTGTTTTCAAGCGTGCCACTTAAGCTTGCCGAAATTATCGATTTAATTGTGACCAAATCAGGAAAATCCAAGGAAAAGGTGTTACAACTAATCGAGGCAAAGAAAAAAGAATTAGACGGGTATGTAACCGATGAGGGGGCTGCTTCGTTAGTAGCCCGAGAGTTGGATTTGGATTTATTTGAGAGCCAGGATACACCGGAACTAAAACTGACTATACGTGACCTTGTTGCAGGTATGACGGGGGTCTCACTAAACGTGAGAGTCACCAGGATATTTCCCGTAAGAACATTCCAAAGAAAACAAGGAGGCGAAGGTCAGGTTGCAAGCCTAATGGGTAATGATGCAACAGGTTCAATTCGTGTTACATTTTGGAACAAGCACACCCAACCGATTGAGGATAAAGAATTTGATGAGGGCGATATCCTCCGAATTATCAATGGACGAGTTAGAACGGGCCTTCACGATCAATTAGAACTCCATCTGGGTGGCGGAAGTCGGATTATGATTAATCCCCCAGATACAGATCCAAAGGACTTTCCTGAAGAAGTAGTATCTATCACAAAAATCAAATCACTTCAGGAGGGAATGAGTGATATCTTCGTTGAAGGTGAAATTATTGCAAAATATCGGGTAACTTCATTCAAAAGAGGCGACTCGGAGGGAACAGTAGCAAATCTAGCGATTAGTGATGATACTGGTCGGACTCGATTGGTCTTATGGGACGAGCAGAGCGAATGGTTTAACAAATTATCTGTTAATGACACAATTCGCATTGATAGTGGTTATGTGCGACTAAACCAAAATAACGAACCTGAAATTCATGTTGGTCGCCGAGGGCGTCTCAATCAGCTTAGCTCTACATCAGGTAAACCATCAAAAATCTCATCTAAACCTCAATTGCTCAAGGATCTAAGACCTGGAGACTATGCTAACATAGTTGAGGTTATTTTGGTTGAAAATCAAGGTTTGAGCTCCTTTACTCGACGTGATGGGAGCGAGGGAAAACGACTTGTTCTAATCCTTGCTGATAATTCGGGGCGTGTACGTAGCGTTGCTTGGGGAAAAGCGGCAGAGAATTTAGCTGATATCGAGAATGGAACGACACTACGTTTAACAGGAGTTAGTTGTCGACCAGGCCTTCGACAGGAACTAGAACTCCATATCAATGAATCAACTGAAGTCACTCGCAATCCCCCGAATTTAGCAATTAAGAACCCTTCAAAGACCCTTCTGAAAACAGAATCAAAGTCAGTCCCTAGCCAAGTGTTGGCTAGTGTAACCGAAGGCAACTTTATCACAGTTAGAGGAACGATTGTTCAGGTTGTCCACCAGAAATCAGTCTACGACTCGTGTCCCAAGTGTTTCAAGAAAGTTTCAACAACTAATGGCAAAATAACCTGTCCCAAGTGTGGGAAGATTCCGAAATCAGAGCCTCGACTAATTGCCAAAATCGTAATCGATGATGGAACTGAAAATATCCGTGCTAGCTTAATTGGAACATCCGCTGAGAAGCTGTTTGGAGTTACTGGGGACA
>JAEOTD010000140.1 GCA_016839995.1 Candidatus Hermodarchaeota archaeon | reverse complement strand
TCCAATCCAGTAATTATTGAAAAAATTGCCAAACGTATCGCAAAATTACTCATTACAAAATACAGCGATAGACTCGGTAAACCATATCCTGCTACAATCTGTGCACCAGAGCTTCACCAGCAAATTGAGCAGATAGTTGATGGAACCTCTCAATAAGAATTCAATAATTAAACTTCACAATATTTGTTAACAGACACGTGGTATTGCTTCTGCCCAAGGGTGCTGAATAATCCGGGAACCTCCTACTTCGGTCCTCATAACCACAAGCCCTGGGCGGTCATCCCTGGCTTCACCTATGATTTGCGCCTCTTTTCCATATTTAGTGCTTCGAATCACATCGAGAACTGCATTAGCTTTATCGGCTTCTACCGCAATGAGCGCTTTCCCTTCGCATGTTACTTGTAAAGGATCAAGCCCCAGCATTTGGCTTGCAGCAAGAACCTCCCGCTGAAAGGGAAGCTTATTCTCTTCTATCATCAAGCCAACTCCTGATTTCTTAGCAACTTCATTCAAAGTGGCTGAAAGCCCTCCCCGCGTCGGATCCTTCATCGCATGAATCCCCCCAACCTTCAATGCTTCCCGAATCATTGACCACAAGGGTGCAACATCTGATACCAAATCAGTTTCAAAGGAAAGACCTTCACGGCTAGCTAATAACGCAATACCATGGTCCCCAATTGTACCTGTCATTATCAGCTTATCACCAACCTTTACACCATTGTCAGTAATCACCACTCCTTTCTCAACAACCCCAAATCCTGTGGTACAGATAATCATCTGATCAAGTCCCCCCTTTGGCATTACCTTGGTATCGCCCGCAATAATTGCCACTCCATCTTCTCCTGCAGTTGAAGCCATCGATTTCAAAATCGTTTGTAAATCATTAATTGGATACCCCTCCTCGATTACCAACGCACTCGTCATAACTAATGGTTGTGCTCCCATCATCGCAACATCATTGATTGTTCCTGCAGCGGCAAGGCTCCCAATATCACCTCCAGGGAAGAATAATGGTGATACGGTGTGACAGTCAGTGGAGACCACAATCATTTGTTGTTCCAAAGGTATTGTAGCCCCATCATCTGCGTCTGGTAATCCAATCCCATTTTGAAACCGATTTAATTTGAAGTGTGGAAAAATAATATCTGTCAGAAACTTAGCCATGGCACGACCACCGGCTCCATGCGCTAGTTCAACATGAGTATTCTCCTTTGACATTATAATCACTTACCGATTAATCACTGAAGAGTCAAAGCCCAATCATCTAAAGTTTTTGCTATTATCGGGATGGCGAAACGTTTATAGCAGATTATCAGGGTCTCGTCTCAAATCCGAGGTAATCGAAATGCCCCTTTGGCAAGGAAAATCAAAACGATATCACAGTGGCGCAAGGCGCCGTTCATCACGGAAGCACCGAAAATTTGAAAGAGGTAGTCAGGCCACTGAAACAATCATGGGAGCAAAGAAGCTCCGAATCAGGCGAGTTCTTGGTGGAAATTCAAAACTTCGATTACTAGCAATCTCTCATGCCAACGTAACTGATAGAGCCACAGGAAAGTCAGAAAAGATAAAAATTATTCAGGTTTTAAAGAACCCAGCTAATGTTGATTTTGATCGACGTGGAATCATTACAAAGGGAACGATAATAGAAACAGAAAAGGGGAAGGCTATGGTTACTAGCCGTCCGGGTCAAAATGGTGTAGTTGACGCTATTTCCGTTAAAGACGATAAGTAATCATGTTTTTTCCACTTCAGCCTGAATATCTTTGATGATACATTCTCTCCCTTGAATCACTTCTACATCTTTTGTTGAGCACTTTGAGCATGTCAAAGATGTTAAGATTTCATATAATGCTCCTTCTTGAGTAATCTCAGATTCAGTACCACACTTTCGGCAACGAATCTTTGTTGGCAGGGGCTCAATAGTTACCTTTGCTCCTTCTACAGCCGAATCCTTTGATGCTATTTCAATACCAAACAATAATTGGTCGTGATTTAGCATCGATAATTTACCGATTTGCAGAGTAATTCCCACAACCTTTGCTACGCCATGACTCATAGCGGCTTTTTTCACTGCTTCTACAATACTAACTGCAGTTGAAAATTCATGCATAACAATCCAATTCATTTACTCAAAACTTTTCAACCTTGCTCCCTTACAAAAAAGGAAAGCTTTTGTGCTACGAATGGTGGCTATGAAGGCGGTCGAGAATGCGTAAATCAGGAAACTATTATATTTATCCCGCTTACTTCGAAGCGAATCGCAGTCGTCAATCGGGTCGGCGTGTTCCGAAAAAACTTGCTCTCACTGTTGTAACAACATCCATGATTACAAAAGCCGCCCAACGACTTGGTTTAGAATTTACTGTCGAATCCGCGGTTCGGTACCCAGCTAGTTGGTGGACACCTTCTGGAGTTGTACTCATTAAGAAACCCGATAACCGAACCAAAACTCAGTTGCTAAAAGAACTGGCTAAGATAATGAAAACACTGAAAGCTGTTGGTAAAAAGTAACGATCGAAAAGATGCAACCGACTAAAATTCGCGATAATCATTCAAAATAAGCCTTTGAGTTTCATCTTTCCAATGGGGGTACAAACGTCAACATTTTCACGCAGAAAAGCAAGCAAACGTTTTTAAGTGACGGTCGGTTTCTCACATTCTATTCCCCCCACGACCTAATTCTGGCCTTCCCAGGAGTCGATCTGCTGCAAGGAATTGGTCAAATTCTACACATTTCCGCGCAAGGAAATATCATTGCGCGTCTAAATCAAGCTTTAAGACTAGGGACACGCGTCTTTTCTTCTCACTCTCAACCCGTTGGAAGAGTGATTGATATCTTTGGACCAACTATTCAACCGTTTGCTGCGTTAAAACCTGAAGCAAAGATAACAGACGCCGTAGTACCTCCTGGGACAACACTCTATCTAAAGAAGGCTCCCAAAGGAGGCGTAGGGAAACGACTAAAGAAGTAAGTGCTACTGCACTCGCTCATTGTCCTGACTGCGGTACTACCCGTCTAGTGAAGGATTATTCAAGGGCAGAAATAATTTGCATGAACTGTGGACTCGTACTCACAGACCGAATCATCGATGAAGGTCCTGAATGGAGGGCCTTTGACCAAGAACAACGCGATAAACGTGCACGTGTTGGAGCACCACTGACCTTTACTATCCATGACAAAGGCCTGTCAACAATGATTGATTGGCGAAATCGAGATAGTTACGGGAAGGATTTGGCTCCAAAACGCAGGGCGCAAATCTACCGATTACGCAAATGGCAACGAAGAATTCGAGTATCCGATGCTACAGAACGCAATCTTGCTTATGCTCTTTCCGAACTTGATCGCATGGCATCAAGCCTTGGTCTTCCACGAAATGTCCGTGAAATTGCGGCAATGCTATATCGCAGAGCCGTTGAACAACGTTTGATTCGTGGGCGATCCATTGAAGGCGTTGCTGCAGCTGCTCTCTATGCTGCTTGCCGGCAATCACGAATCCCTCGGACACTCGATGAAGTTGCTGAAGTCTCTAGAGTTGGCAAAAAAGAGATTGGACGAAGCTACCGTTTCATCGCGCGCGAGCTTCGCCTTTCTATCCCTCCTACATCTCCAATCGACTACGTTCCTCGGTTTATTAGTGAACTTAAACTACTCGGTGAGGTTCAAGCTCAGGCTATTCAAATTCTCAAAATGGCTGCAAACAAGGGATTAACAAGTGGCAGAGGACCAACCGGTGTTGCCGCTGCTGCAATCTATGTTGCTAGTGTTCTTGCTAATTCTCGACGCACACAACGTGAAGTTGCGGCTGTAGCCCGAGTCACTGAAGTAACAGTGCGCAATCGATACAAGGAACTCGTAGAAAAATTGGATCTAGAGGTTCCACTCTAACGGGTATTCATGGGGCGAAATTCTTCGCCCTTTTTCCTTTCTTTTTAATTGGCGTTTGAAAGGCTTTTTATTCAGCGGACGAGCTTCCTAGATGATGTCATGGAATCTGGTACGATTGAACTCCTTAAGGAATCAGGAAAACAAGGCATACTTCTTGCTGAGCTAGTTCAAAAAATGGATCAACCAGAATCAAAGATTCTCCAAATAATCGATTCACTGAGTAAAAACGGGCAAATTAAGAAAGTTACAGAAAAACATGATGGCAAATCCACGATTCGAGTTATCTGGCAAGGTAATGATGAATCGGAATGGGACACACTCGAAGGATGTCCATGTTTTATTTGCCCAGATATTGACCAATGCGGTGCTAGTCAACCCGTTAGTCCGTGGATTTGTGAGAAACTAAATAATTGGATTAAGGATCGTCTTGACTAGCAGGTTCTGCTACTCCTTTGAATCCTTTAGCAATGAGATACATTTCGGGGCTTCGTTTAAACGAAGATTGAGGTTTATAGGTTTTAACGGAAAGAAAGTGTTTCTTTGTTTCAATAATGAAGTTGCGAAATTCGTTGGATTGAAAGACCTTCGTTACAAAATGCCCTTTTTTTGCAAGAAATCTTTTGACAAGATTAAAGCTTAATTGAGCCAACCACAGCTGCCGTTCCCTGTCAAGAGATTTACTACCCGATAATTTCGGCGAACAATCACTGAGAATAACCTGCGCGGGTTTCTTCAAAAGCTCAGTTAGCTGGGCATCCAATTCTGGTGCTTCAATAGAACTTCGGATTATATGGACACCCGGAATCGATTTCAAATGAGCAATATCTATTCCAATAATTACTGTATCCGGATCATCACACCGTTCTTTAATTACCTGTAACCATGAGCCAGGTGCGCTGCATATGTCGATAATTCGATTTGCGTGTTTTAATATCTCAAAGCGCTTGTCAATTTCAAGTAATTTAAATGCGGCTCGAGAGCGAAATCCAGCTTTTCGAGCTTGCTTTCGGTAGAATTCATTTTTCTTCCACTTTTTCATGATTCTACTCCTCCGTGATTAGGGCGAAAAGAATTTGCCTCAACTTTTGCTCACTTGCCGAGGTTCGAATTGCATGGTTAGAAAAATGGGTTCGAACGCAAAACTCTCCCATAGATGATAATTTTTCGATTACCTTTCGAAACGGTGGCACCGGGATATTCAGCTTGTCTGCTAATTGATGGAGGTCATAGTAGGTTGGAGGGCCATCTACTTCCATTTGTATGGTGTTTAGTAGTGATATGACTCGGCGCTTTTTTCCAAGGGCAAATGTGTCAAGTATCTGGCACATTTTTTCTATGAATTTCTTATCTCCAAGTTTACCAATCCAGAGGGGGCCAACCTGTTGTGTCTTCTCTGATTTGCATTGATTGCATGAAGTAGATTCTGGAATCAAGCCTTTAGATATTATTCGTTGCCCACAGTCGTTACATTGAGTGATGAATCCCAACTGTGAAACTGACTTCCATGTATTGGTATCCCCCTCCTTTGCAACACAATACAACCGAACATAGTGATTAACTGAAAAGGACAGGACGGGGAATAATCCAATATTGTGTGCTGCTGCTTCTCTCACTGTGCATCCTAACAAAATTCGCACGGCTAATTCATGTGCATATTCAGTTTTCAAAGGAACAGCTGCATAGCGTTTGATACAAGTTCGTCGTCGAATTCCCACTAAAACAGGCATGTCTGTTGCTGTGAGACATAACAGCGCAGGAGGTCTTAATGCTCGAATTGAGGCGTCAAAAAATTCACGAGGGGAACCAAAAGGGTCGATATCAATGACATCAAATCGTTCTTGAATTGATGTGAACGTTCCCAGTAACTGGTTCGCTTCCTTATGGAACACTTCTATCAAATCGTTGGCATCGTTCAAATTCCTATTTCTTTCCATCAGTTGGACAGCCAGAGGGTTTGCATCTCCAGCAATGATCTTACTAATTCCAGATACTTCTTTTGCAATACGAATTGGTCGAACTCCGGTTCCAGCCAACGGAGTGCACACTCGAACTTTCGTTTTCTTGTAATGGGAAATAAACACTTGGAGTGCGACTACTGTCATATCACGATTTAATTCCGATTTCGGATTGTAAAAAACCTCCATCGTCGTGGTGGGAACTTTTTGCAAGGGTGGTCGAAGAAAGGTTATAACGCCTTCCTGGTCTTCCTCGTACAACTCAAGCGCCTCGACGATGTTGAATCAATGCGATAAACTCACCTGGATTCTCAAGTGAAAGAAGTTCTTTAAGATAGATGACCGGTATTCCATTTATTGATTCCACAGTTGGAGTATCCGATGCAATAATTGCTGGTTCTTCTTTAAGTACATCAGCAAGTTCTGCTAAAAATTCAAGCCGGTTTTCATCCAGCCTTTCAAGACGCTTCTTTAGGTAACTCATAAAGATATGCTGGTGAAGTGAAGTAAGTAGGTTAAAGGGGGCATCGTGGGCAATGGTTGAATTAAAGCCTAGCCTAGAGAATATTTCTAATGTGGTTTTTGCTAGCTTTGTATGTTTTCCATGGCGTTCAGGTTCCATCGTTGGTTGTTTCGACGTTGCGATGGTTTCTAACAGATTACGTGGTTCGATGAGTATCGTTTCGAGAAATTCCTCTAAACGTAGTACAACATCAATTGTTGGGCTCATAGATTCTCTTTCGTATTCATATATGGCCCGTCGTGAGAGCCCCATCTCTTCAGCAATATCTCCACGGGAGTAGTTACGTGCTTCACGAGCTTGCTTAAGTTTGTTACCATCGATAATTACATAGATCCCGCCCTTTTTGGCAAGAAGAAATGGGAAAGCCTTCTCTTCCAATATACGTCGCAATGTTTCTAAGTTGATAGCTGGAATAGCACCTCTTGTATGAATCACGCCATTCTGTAAGGGACGTTTTCGCGTGCGTTCACCAATAATTAATGGGATACATCGAAGGATAGATGAAATTTTACTGAGTTCTTCTCGGACAGAGGATTCAAGGTTGTCTATTGTAATACTGGCTTTTATGGCAATACGCACGTTTCCTTCATCGATAATACTGTCAAAACAATATTCTGGGTTAAAGGTAGTAGCATGTTCTTGAGCAGCAGAGTCTAATACATCCCGTACATCATCCAGATACTTCTGTTTTGTTCGCATATCACTTGCCAAATCCTATGGTTACTAAGGTTGGAAATTTCTGTCTTAAAATCCCCACTTCAGGCGAATAAATAATTCGGGGTAGACGTGCAGAACGCCAAGTTTCAAATGGATTATTGATTTTCCCTAAGATGTGTAAAACAATAAATTGCTCAAATTTAGAACCACCAATAGTATGAGCGCTGGGTCCCAAAGATGTCCTACGCAGAATAGTGAAAGGTAGCATAACCTGCTTATGATACTCGTTTGGAATTATCGCTGCAAGTTCTTTGAGTTCAGCAACCCGAACTGCGCTTTTTTGTCCATCTCGTGAAGTAAATCCTGGAGCGGGTTCAGCAAGCATATCCGCAAGAACCTTCTTGGTTCGAGGCATATGATCATTGAGCTGTGCAATCTCTCGATCAAGACCAGAAAGAAAACCCGAATATTTTTTCATAATCACCTTTCCCCAAAGATTGCACTAAGAAAAATATGGTCTGCTGAAAAGGGGTCTAACGATATTCGATCAACGACAGTGAATCCTGATTTTTTAAGGGTCTTTTCTTCACGGTCAAAAATTCGACTTGGTTTAGCAGCCACGTCAATACTCCGCGCCTTGACCGAAACATATGCGGTTCCTCCCGGTTTTAGAAATCGTTTTGCATTTTGCACCAAGATTTTTGCCTGATTGGGTTGAGCCACATCTTGATACAAGATATCCACCAATTCAGGTATTAGAACATAGGATTCGGGATACCGCGCATCTGCCAATATGGGAATCATGTTTTTCCGGGTTGCACATACTTGGACAAGATCACGCATTACACGAGGAGCAAATTCAATGCAATATACGCGACCACCAGAGCCAATGAGATCTGATACATGGCTTGCCGTTGTTCCAGAAGAGGCACCTAGATAAAGAACAGACAATTTCGGAGTAAATGCAAAAGCTTCCAAACCTCGAAGAAGAGCTGCTGAAAGTTTACTTCGATAGGGATCCCAAATCCGATACTCCTGAGATTTTTTAGATATGATTTGTTCGTTATAGACTGTGGTTCCAGGAATTAGGTTCTTTGTGGCAGGACGTTTAGCCCCTGATTCTAGATGTGCCCAAAAGACACCCGGTCGTCTATTATCTTCTGAGATATTGATCAAGTTTTTTTCCTCCTGTCAATGTTTCTACGTTTTTTTGGCGCATGTGGCTTTGGTCTTTTACCATACCGTTTTCGTTTTGGAGGGCGCCTTAGTGGTTTAGATGGAGGTGCTTTAGGAGCTGTGGGATATTTTCGCTTAACTTCAGCAACCCGTGAAAGGACATTCTGTTTGAGCTCATCGGCCACATACTGACCCGAATACAAGTCGATTCGTGCCGCGATGGCAATTTTGCCTGCTAGAATTCTGGCAATCTTTCCTCGTTGCCACCAAGGAGCTGAATGTATCAAAGTGTGCTGGAAAATGACACCATGCTTCGGCGGTTTTGCCCCTGTTTTTATTGCACGAAAGAGTGCTTGTTCGGCACCAAGCACTTGGATGGTGCTTGAAGGAAAGCGAGCTAGTTTCTCAATTCCTCCTGCTAACCCGATTAATCGGGCACCAATTACAGGTCCAATCAATCCTCTTAGGTTCGGAGCAATGTCCTGCATTGATTCATCCAGGTATTTTTCTAACTGCTCTCTGAGCTTGTTAAGATCAAGAATATGATGAGCTAAAGATTGAATCATTGTCATATCTTGGTCTGGAATCTCAGCGCCCATAGATTGGCTAAGTAATTCAGCCCTCACAGATGAATCCGTGACTAGTTTGACGAGATCAGGATTACTTTCAATTTGCTCTCGAGAACCCCCTTCCGCGACAATTCTTGCCAGACTCTGGCCATTATCAATTGCGTGAGCTGCCTCCGGGAAATGTAATCCATACCACTCTCGAAGTCGTGAAACCATCAGATTTTGGACCTTCTCAACATCATCTAAGGAGTTCATTGCCTGGATAGTTAATTGGTCACTTTGCTCTGACGCTTCTCGAATTGCTGAGCGAGAAACCCCTAAAGCCAACCCATGAAGGAATTCTTGATTTTTTGTTGAAAGGAATTTACTCAAGAAATTCAGACGAACTTGCCGCCACAAGTCTACATCCTCATATTGTTGTACTGTGACCCCATATAATCTAGAAAATTCGTCAGCCATTACCTTTGATTCTACAAAAAATCGAGTCATATTCTTTGTTTTCAGGACCTCGAAAAACTCAACAATTTGAGGTTCATTCAATCCACGCCTAACACGATCATGAACTTGAACTATATCGTTGACCGCCTTACCTAACGGAATTTCAGAAATAATTGAATACCGCTCGTCAATACAAAACATCCTTCCAATACCAAAGACGAGAAAGCCATCCATTTCTTTCACCTTTTTTCGTACTGCCTACCAGTTCAAGCCCCTGTAAAAAGATTCCCCATTCCAGATTACCAACAAATACCTTGTTTTTCATCCCGGCAAATGGAAATCCTTAAAGCCTAAGATGCAGACACCGAGTCAGTGATACAAAAATGCCAGGCTCACACGGAAGCTTAACAAAAGCTGGTAAAGTTCGGAGTCAAACACCCAAAGTTGAAGGAAAAGTACGTGTTACTCCGATTCCCCGTCTACGCAATCGTCGAATCTACACAAAACGAATCCTCAATCAGACTCCCGCTGGTCAGCCGAAAGCTGTCCGACGCTAGTATTGGGATTTCGTCTTCATCTCTTCTCAATTCACTTTTCATTTACCATGTGAATACTGGTCAGGTGGAAATTAGGTTGCAACGTGTTGCGGAAGAAATTCTTGAAGCGGCATTGGCAGGGAAAATCCAAAGTAAAGATGATCTCCAGAAGCTGAAAAGAAAACTAAGCCGCAAATATAATCTTTCACGATTTCCATCAGATGTTGAAATTTTAGGATATGCAACTGAAGCGGAGAAAGAGCAAGTTAGCCATATACTACGAAAGAAACCAACTCGCACACTTTCAGGTGTCGTTGTCGTTGCTGTTATGACAGAACCAATGGAATGCCCAGGTCAGTGTACTTACTGCCCCACGAATATTCCCACAGCACCGAAAGCATATGTTGGCGATGAGCCAGCCACATTAAGAGCAAGAGAAAACCAATATGATCCCTATCTCCAAGTTACCAGCAGACTGAATCAACTCCAAGCCATGGGTCACAGCACCGATAAAGTCGAATTAATTATAATGGGTGGAACTTTCCTCTCGACCACACCTGAATATCAGCAACAGTTTGTAAAACGATGTTTAGATGCTATGATCGGGTATGATGCCCACGATTTCAAAGAAGCAATCAAACTGGCGGAAAAAGCTCCTATTCGACCCATTGGAATTACTATTGAGACACGACCCGATTATTGCCGACAGACCCATGTTGACAGAATGCTAGACTTGGGAACCACACGAGTTGAATTAGGCGTTCAAACAATTTATGATGACATCTATACTGTGATTTGTCGTGGACACACCGTAGCTGATGTAATAAGTGCGACGCAATTAGCGAAAGATGCAGGACTAAAAGTCTGTTATCATCTCATGCCGGGCTTACCGGGATCCTCGAAGGTCCTAGATCAACAAGTTTTCAAGGATATATTCACACGCGAAGAATTTCAACCGGATTTACTGAAAATCTATCCCTGCTTGGTGTTACGTGGTAGCGACCTTTTCGAAACATGGCGGAAAGGAGAATATGTCGCATATACAACCGAAGAAGTAGTTGAACTTATCGCCGAGATAATGCCCTCTATTCCACGATGGGTACGAATTCACCGCATGCAACGTGATATTCCTAAACGCCTCATCGTCGCAGGACCAAATGCAGGAAATCTGACTCAACTTGTCTTTCAACGTGCTAAAGAAAAGGGATACACTCTACAAACAATCCGCTATCGCGAAGTAGGCTATAAACAGAGATCTAAGCAGGAGGCATATCCAGAGAAACCAGATATCGACGCCTTGAAACTCCGTATTGATGAATATTCAGCGTCGAAGGGTAAGGAACTATTCCTAGCTTATGAAAACCCGGAGCAAGACACACTGGTCGGATACCTACGATTAAGAATCCCAAGCGATGGTGCGCAACGACCCGAAATACGGGTTCAAAATGCAGCACTCCTTCGTGAACTCCATATCTACGGACAATCTCTGACTCTGGGTGTCACTCAAGAAGAGGCATGGCAACATCGAGGAGTTGGTGCTCAACTCTTAATTGCCGCCCAAGAACAAGCCTTGAAATATGATCGACGTAAAATTGTATGTACTAGTGGAATCGGAGCCAGAGAATATTATCTTCGACATGGCTATCAGCACGATGGTCCATATATGACAAAGCATCTTTAGAATTCCTGAAAGGGAAAACTTATGCTCATAATTGGTACTGTTTCATAGGGGCAGAACACTGTGTGTGGGATTATTGGCGCCATCCATTTGAAGGGAAATATTTCCTCCATCTTACGCCAATCCTTGAAACGGTTAGAATATCGGGGTTATGACTCCAGTGGAATTGCCACAGTGTCTGATGGTGTTTTGTATGTAAAGAAAGACAAAGGTAAAATCGATGACATCCATGACCGTATTAATTTCGATACTTTGCCGGGAAGCATTGGTATCGGTCATACACGATGGGCCACACATGGTCCTCCTTCAAAAGCTAATGCCCATCCTCACACTGATTGCCAAAATCGCATAGCCGTTGTACACAATGGAATCATCGAAAATTATCAAGAATTACGTGAACAGCTTCTTTCTAATGGTCATCATTTCCGCTCTCAAACTGATACTGAAGTGATTCCCCACTTAATCGAAGACGCCCTAAATCAAACACCTCGTTTGGATGAAGCCGTAGCTCAAGTGCTTCCTCAATTAGAAGGAAGCTATGCCATCGTAGTATTACGCGCCAAAAGAAAGGAACTAGTCTGTGCGCGAAAAGAAAGCCCTCTCGTCATTGGATTGGGATCACGAGGAGTCTATTGTGCTTCAGATGTTCCAGCATTTTTACCTATGACACGTAAAACAATCATTCTTGAAGATGATGAACTTGTCCATCTGACTTCTGAAGGTGCACTCGTAAGCCGAATCAATGAGTCCGGGGGACTCACCCAACTGCCTATTCGTGAACCAATCACGGTTAAATGGACCATTGATATGGCCCAAAAAGGCGGCTATCCGCATTTTATGTTGAAGGAAATTCATGAACAGCCTCGTGCACTTGGAGACACTCTTCGAATTCGAAAAGTTGACCTTGATGCCTTCACAGAGCTTCTTCATAATCATAAAAATATCTTAACAATTGCTGCCGGAACATCCTACCATGCTACACTCGCAGCAAAGTACATGTTTTCACAGATAGCGAACCAACTCATACACGGTGTAATCGCTTCAGAGGGCTCAGATACCATTGCCCGAAGTTTAGGTGCCGATACAGCAGTTTTAGCTGTGACTCAATCCGGTGAAACCATCGACACCATACATGCTGTCAAACACTTGAAGAATCAAGGCGCCACAATCTTAGCCATAACCAACACGGTGGGCAGCTCAATTACCCGGCTTGCTGATTCAGTTCTTTATACTCAAGCGGGTCCTGAAATTGGCGTCGCGGCGACAAAAACCTATGCAACCCAGTTAGCGACCCTTGCATTATTATCAATCTCGTTAGGGAAAATGACCGGGGCACAAACGAAAAAAGAATGTCAGGAATTACATGACGCGCTTAACCAATTTCCAAGACTTATTCAATCTGTCATTCGCAACCAAGAAAACATCATCAAAGATACTGCCCAGGAATATATCACCAAGTCCAGTTTCTTTTTCCTCGGTCGGGGCATAAGCACCTCAACTGCAATGGAGGGGGCACTGAAAATAAAGGAAATTGCCTATGTCCATGCCGAAGGATATCCTGCCGGTGAATCCAAACATGGGCCAATTGCTCTTGTAGAACCGGGGTTCCCCATCGTATTCGTTGCGCCAAATGATAATACACGACGCCATTTAGAAGGTAACGTAATGGAAATGAAAGCAAGGGGCGCACAAATCATATCCATCTGCTCTGAAAAGGATCAGACGCTAATTAAACTCAGCGACCATGCGATCCCGTTACCCGCTCTTCCCTCAACTTCCTTCTCACCAATTAGCTATGCCGTACCACTCCAACTTCTAGCCTACTATGCGGCCATATTACGCGGTCACAATCCTGACCAACCACGAAATCTTGCCAAAGCAGTCACAGTCCTTTAACACAATCACTCGAAAAAACCATACCCTCAGATGAGTTATCGGTAACTCTCCCCTCCAATAAAATACTGATGAAAGGGTCCTTTCATTAGAATGGCTTTTCTAACATTGACCCGTAAAATTCGTTTCTTCCCTACACTTCAACAAGAACGAATCTTATGGGATTTATCTGAGAAGTGTCGACTTCTATACAACTTCGCTTTGGCTGAAAGACTGCAAAATTGGGAATCAAATCGTGCAAGACCGTCAGAGGAACGAACCTACATCAACTATACAAAGCAACAGAACGATCTACCTGCCATTAAAGCCAAACATCCTGAATATGCATGGGTCTACTCAAAGGTTCTCCAGATGGTATTACGACGATTAGATGGCGATTACAAGTCATTCTTTGCCCGATACAAAAGAGGCGATTACCACGTAAATCCTCCTCGCTTTAAAGGAAAAAATTATTTCACAACTCTCTGCTACAATCAATCAGGATTTCGCATCGATACGGAGAATAAAAGCATTCGTTTTTCTCACAATCATCCCTCGGGAGTTGAACTTCTATTCAGTTTGCCTTGGTTACCAAAATTCAAAGGGAAAGTCAAACAGGTTGAAATCCTTAAGGATACACGGAACCGCTGGTTTGTTGCAATCATTAGCGATGAAGAAGTACCGTTCTATGTGGATAATGGATTTTATCAAGCCATTGATCTAGGCATTATCAATCTTGTAACCGCTGTTAACATTCATGGGAAATTCATTCAGATTCAGAATCGCCGTCCTGATAAATATTGGCGGAAAAAAATCCGAGAGGTGCAATCTAGACGAGACCATTGCAGAAAATTTAGTAATAAATGGCATCGCTATTCCACTAGATTACGCAAAATGCAACAAAAACTTGCTAACCAGCTGCGAGATTTTCAACACAAGATTTCCAAACATGTAGTTGAAAACACTCGAGCCAACACTATCATAATTGGTGCGCTCAAAATTGAGGAAATGGCAACAAAGAAGAATCTCAAAACTAATCACAGCCGAAATAGTGCCCAAAAGACCTTGAACCATTCGATACAAAATACAGGGTTCATGGGAAGGTTCGCCGAATTCTTGACCTATAAAGCAAAAAAAGTAGGGAAAAAAGTGACAAGAATTGACGAAGCATACACCACGCAAACCTGTTGTATCTGCGGTAAGATTAGACATCGGAGGCTATCTGAGCGTCGTATTCACTGTGATTGTGGAACTACTCTTGATCGTGACCAAAACGCAGCGGTCAATATCATGATTAGATTCCTATCGCAGAAACCCCCTGTGAACGGGGAGCTATCTCAAAATTTTTTGAATAGCTTGCATCGAAACACAGCCCTACACTGCATTCCCAGTCTAGTGGACTCGATGAAAACTCCAGTGACAACGTCGGAGTAGTTCACCGCAAAGAGTTAAAGCACATAATTGGTTAGTTCAAATCACCCATAATTAGGTGATTAAAGTTGGCTCGCTGCCCTGAATGTGCTGGGACGATGAAATTCGACCCAAAGAGCAGCCGTCAAGTATGTCAGCGATGTGGTCTCGCCGTTTCTCGAGCTGAATTGGATCGGCTTTGGGATGAACAACGTTCCTCTTTTCGAGAGGATGATACGGAAAGAGAAAAGTCTCAACGTCGCCGCGATTATCTTGATTGGTGGCTTGGAAAGAAAGGAAAAGACAAACGCAAGAAGTAGTAATACTTCGATGCGGTTCTAGCCTAGTCAGTTTTACGTGAGTCTGGAAAATCCTTTTATTGATAGTAACTTTTGTTCGTGCAGTGAAGCGGTTAGTCTTCTCTGATTTACTATCTCGAGGGTGCGCACGTGGGCGAGAATATCATTGAAAAGGCGTTATTAGGTGCCTCGGTGTTCAAAAACGAAGAAACTCTTCATCCAGCATTCGTTCCTCCTGAACTGCCTAACAGGGAGAATCAACTCGTACGACTCAGTCACACCTTCAAATCCTTACTCAACAAGGATGGTGCCTACGCAGTAAATGTTGCAGTTGTCGGCAAACCTGGAACTGGTAAAACGGTCTCAATCCGATATTTCGGTCGAGGACTTGAAAAGGCTGCAGCTAAACGAGGTATCAAAGTTCGCTTTGAGTATTATGACTGCTTCATGTTTCGAACAAAAAGCGCAATTCTACGGGATTTACTCACAGAACGATTCAAAGTCACTAGTCGAGGATTCTCTGATGAGGAAATTACAACAATGATTAATCGTCGGCTGTCTCGTGAGAATATTCGGTTAGTCCTTTGTCTAGATGAGGCATATTTGCTAGGTCAAGATCTTCTTAGTTTAATCCATGCCAGTGAAGTCGCAAAACACGGGCATGCATTCACCTCTATACTCATTGCCTGCCGGGTGGTTGATTGGCAAAATACCTTGAGTTTTCCACTTTCGGGTAGACTTCATGACAGGATTGACATGCCTTCTTATGACCAAGATGAGCTCTATAAAATCTTCAAATACAGATCAGAGATGGCGTTCCACAAAGATGTTGTTACTGACGAAATTTTGCATATGGTGGCAAATATCGCAGCTTCTACACAGAATGCTCGTCATGGCATCGAGATGATGTATTTGGCGGGTAAAGCCGCCGACCGGTATGGGGTTCGCCCAATTACACCGGATTTAATTCGTAGAGCCAAACAAGAGGTCTATTCTGAATTACGTTCTGATGTCCTTTATGGGCTCCGCGACCAAGAAGTACTTGTCCTTGCTGCACTTACTCGAGAATTGAAAGCCCAAAAAGCCAGTTCAACTACAATTGCCAAAGTCTACGAACGCTATCAACTTATCTGTGAAGAGTTTGGCGTAAAAAAACAAGCCCTCCCAACATTTCGAAAAACAATCGACGCATTAGTATCACTGGGTATCATTGGAAAAGTAGTCGAAGGAATAGGAACGGGTCGACGAGGACGCCGTGCACGCCTCACACTCATGGATATACCCGTTGAGGTGTTTGATGAACGAGTTAACGAAATTCTACAACGCCGTCAATCGTTAGAAGGAACTTTTGATTAAAACTAATAGTAATGAGAGATTAGAAATGGCACTCCAGACAATGCGAGACGCACTCCGGTTTCAATACAAGAACGCTACTGTGACTGTTATTGCATCCAAGACCCTTGATGAATTTACAATACATGATTCGACATTTGGACCCGTAGAAAAAGGTCGAGAGTTTGATGTTCCACGTTGGGTTGCCAACGTACTAATCTCAACTAATAAGGCACAAATGAAGGATCCTGTTTTAGGCGTACCAGAACTCCAAAAAGCGCTTTGGCGTGAAACAGGAGAACCAGTTCTTCAATCTTTATCTCCTAATTTTTATTTTCAGGTTCGCGGAGCCATAGAACATCTCACGCAACTGAATCGCAAGGCGCCTAATGATGTTCGAATGGTTGCTCAAACTAAAATGG
>JAEOTD010000020.1 GCA_016839995.1 Candidatus Hermodarchaeota archaeon | reverse complement strand
TTGGGTGAAAATGGAGCTGGGAAAACAACCTTGATGAATGTCTTGTATGGCTTAATCGCTCGGACTTCGGGGACGATAAGAATCCGAGGAGAAGAGGTGAATTTCAAATCCCCCCAGGATGCCGATCGATGTGGGATTGGAATGGTTCACCAGCACTTCAAACTTATTCCGAATTTTACGGTCACTGAGAATGTCATCATCGGTGCTGAACCCATGTATCGGAACCTCACGGCTAACCTCCGTGTATGGAAACCGAGTATTAACCCGATGATGCCCTTGGACTTTAAAGGGGCAGAAAAAGAAATCATCCGTATCTGCGAAGAAAACGCGCTCAACATTGATCCTCGGGTTAAAATCCAGGACCTCTCGGTTGGTCAACAACAACAGGTTGAAATTATAAAGATCCTATATCGACAAGCGGATATCCTTATTCTTGATGAACCCACAGCTGTTTTAACTCCACAAGAGGTGGATGAACTCTTCGAAACGCTACAGGCTTTTCGAAAAGAAGGCAAAACTATCGTGCTCATTACACACAAATTACGTGAACCCATGGCACTGTGTGATCGCATCACTGTGCTTCGAGATGGTGGGCTGGTTGGAACAGTTCACAAAAAGGATACTTCAATTGAACAACTCGCGGAAATGATGGTAGGGCGCCAAGTAGTCTTTCGCGTCGCAAAAACACCTGCAAAACCAGGTGCCCCAGTGCTTCGGGTTGAAAATCTCTATGTCCGAGATGATCGTGGACTTCCAGCCGTGCGCGGAATATCATTTGAAATTCATAAAGGAGAAATTTTGGGCCTGGCTGGGGTTCATGGAAATGGGCAACGTGAACTTGTCGAAGCAATTTGGGGGCTTCGGAAACCAACACATGGGGAAGTATTTGTAGAAGGGGAACGGATTACGAAATACAATCCCCGAAAAGTACGTCGAATTGGCGTGGGGTACATTCCACAGGATCGACAAAAACGAGGATTAATCCTTGATTTTTCGACGAAGGAAAATCTGATTCTGGGAGGGCAATACCGACCGCCTTTCGCATCTGGACCACTTAGTACTTTCTTGAATGCGGCTAATATTAATGATTATTCAAACTACCTTGTGAAAGACTACTCGATACGACTACGAAACATCGATGAACCAGTGTCCACACTTTCTGGAGGTAATCAACAAAAAGTCGTCGCAGCTCGAGCAATGGGAACCAATCCAAGACTCCTCCTCGCGTCAAATCCAACCCGGGGACTCGATGTGGGTGCAACTGAATACATTCACAACGCCCTCATTAAGATGCGAGATCAAGGTGTAGGAATTTTCCTGATCTCCGCTGATTTAGATGAAGTTCGTAATGTCGCTGATCGTATTGCTGTTATTTTTAAGGGGCGACTTGTGGCAATAAAGACTCCGGAAGAAACCGACGAGCGTGAATTGGGACTCCTGATGGCAGGAGAAACAGTAGAAACCATTTCAAAGGAGCCAGCATGATGACCGAAGAAACACCAACTCAAGATGTTTTTGATATAGAAAGTGAAGAAGCCAGTAGTGGTGGCTTCAGCGTTTTCTTCAAAGGACTTTATGCTCAATTCCTCGGCTTTTTCAGGTGGCCGAATCTTCGCCGTGGTCTCATCCAAGTTGGATGGGCTATTATGTCCATTATCCTCGCGGTTTTTGCTACCTCATTGATTATGCTTGCTACCGGATACGATCCATTTATTGCATTTCGAACCCTGGCTTTTGGAGCAGCTAGCCAAGCGGACCTTATCTTTTGGTATGGAACTCCTCTGATTTTTACTGGGCTTTCAGTAGCCTTAGCCTTCCAAGCTGGTCTTTTCAACATCGGTGCTGAAGGGCAACTCTACATGGGTTCAATGGCTGCAACTATTGTAGGATTCATGATCCTATTGCCCCCTGTTATTCACCCATTTCTTGCGCTATTGATTGGGTTTCTCGTTGGTGGGTTATGGGCCCTCATCCCTGGGCTATTGAAGGCTTATCGAGGTGCTCATGAAGTCGTTACGACCATGATGATGACTTTCATAGCAGTTCTTCTTACCCAGTGGTTATCCGCTGGACCTCTTCAGGAGCCTGGACAGGTTCAACCTCAAGCACAAACACCCCTCATCTTTCTCACAGCCGAAATTGCAAAAATGTTCGGTTCAAGTTTCCTAAATTGGGGATTCGTTATTGGTATTCTCACGGTAATCGGTGTATGGATTCTTCTGCGGAATACTGTTCTTGGTTACGAAATGCGCGCAGTTGGTAAGAATGAGACGGCTGCTCAAGCTGCCGGTATTAATCCAAAGAAAATGATTGTAATCTCACTTTTCATCAGTGGCTGCCTTGCTGGTCTTGCTGGTGCAGTTGAAATTCTTGGATACTATCACCGGTTCCGAGATGGTTGGTCAGCAGGTATTGGTTTTGATGGAATCACTGTTGCAGTACTCGGAGCCAATAATCCAATCGGCGTACTCTTGGGTGCAATTTTCTTTGGCTTTCTCCGTGCAGGTGCTATCCCAATGCAAACCTTGGGAGGAGTTCCTGCAGAAATGGTCGATGTTATTCAAGGGCTGGTAGTGTTATTTGTAGCAGCACCTAAACTCGTTCAATGGCTAGCTCGAAAAGGTATCGGATGGGCGAAATGGATTGTTGAGGAACCAATAAGAACTGTTCCGATTTTCTTAGGTTCTATCTTTGCCTTGATTGGCGGAATATCCAGCTTAGCCATTGGTGCTAATATGGTTGGTGCACTCGTCCAAGCTGGACTCATCGGAGACATTTTTACTCTAATATTAACAGACCCCTTCATTGCAATGTATGTGGGCATAGCTACCTTAGCAGTTATTATAGGTGTCATATCCCTGTTGGCATTCTATGGACTGATGACAACGCAGAAATTATCATCGATAGCTCTCCTACCTGCTGCGATTATTTGGATAATCATTGGGTATGTTACGATGGTGTTGCTGGGTGGAACTATGTTAATTCCGCTCAGTGTCTTTGGCGTGCTAGGGATTATTTTCTCGATATGGAGTTTCATTCTCCTGTATCGACAAGGCGTTACCTTTGTGGAGGTGAAGACTGATGCAAATTGATCCAGCTACACTAATTCTCTTCGGATGGATACTCAATTCTACACTTCAAGTGGGAACTCCTCTTGTACTTGCGGGTCTTGGTGGAATGTTTTCAGAACGCTCAGGAATTGTGAATATTGCACTGGAAGGCATCATGTTAATGGGGGCCTTTGCTGCAGTAGCCGTGACATACTTTACCGATAATCCTTGGATAGGTGTACTTGGTGCTGTTATTTCAGGACTTCTATTAGCCGCTATCCATGCCATTGTGTGTGTCAAACTTAAGGGGAATCATATCGTCAGTGGAACTGGCATCCTCCTCTTTGCCGCTGGATTTACAACCTTAATGCTCTTCGTTATCTGGGGTACACGCGGTACTTCACCTGGAGTGACTGCTCTTCCCGAAATATACCTTCCCGGTATTGGTTTTCTCTCACCGCTGATCTTCATCACGTTTGCACTTATCCCTATTTGCTGGTTTGTCCTATACCGAACCCCCTTCGGGCTTCGTCTCCGTGCTGCTGGTGAAGATCCCAGTACACTTGATACCGCTGGAATTAGCGTCGAACGGTACCGCATTTATGGAGTACTGCTAAGTGGTATGTTTGCAGCCGTGGGCGGTGCTCAGATGTCCATTGGTTTCGGTTCATGGTTTGGCAAAGGGATGACCAGTGGTGCAGGTTTCATTGCGTTAGCTGCCATGATCTTCGGGAATTGGAATCCCATCGGAATCCTCATCGCGGGGCTATTCTTCGGTTTCACCACCGGGCTTAACTATGCCCTCCAAATCGCTCCGGGATTTGAATGGCTTATCGGTGTTGGGAACTTCATTCAAATGATTCCCTATGTCGCAGTGATCTTAGCCCTCGGTATTATCCGGCGATCAGTACCACCCAAGGCGATTGCAATACCCTACATCAAAGAAAAGGAAATCTAAGGATTCAACAGAGCCAAAAGACTCTCAGTTCCATCCACAGAAACGTTTAACCATGAAGTTTGTGGGTACTAGACTATTAGGAATGTGATATTTTGAGTTCTGATGATGTATGTCAAGCATGCGGAAAATTGGTACAGACACCCATTAAGTGTTCGAACTGCAATGCCTCATTTCACCGTGCCTGTGTGTTTAGGAAGAAGAAATACAAGTGCACGGTCTGTGGACACGAATCGGATAAACATGAACTCCGATTTGGATGATTTAGATTTCTACCAGGTTATCTAAATCATAGGGTTTTCAGTTTCTTTGCAGCTTGTTTAATTATCTTTGAAGCCCCTGGTAAACCTGACGTTGTGATAACCATCGCTCGATAGTTACCGAACTGATCAACGGTAATATCCATTTTCCCGCACACCGCAGCAACGAAGCTATCCATGTTTTCATCAACTTCTGTTGCTATAATCACTTTTGCAAAATCTTTGGCGGTTGGAGCCATTGTGCGCTCTCTTTCAGGTTCACCAAAGCACGCCACAACATCTGTGATGAGCTTCTCTTTCGGAACCCGAATATACACCTCCACAGTCATTCCGCCGCGTTCAGTCACTCGAGTTTGTAATTGCATTGACAAGCTCCGGTCCTCATTATATGCTCTAAGTCCTCCTCCCATATCTTCTTCACGAACCTGCAACCCTAATCGATTTACAAGGCACTTGAACGCTTTTTCAGCAGGAGGAAATTGTGTATAGGAATATTTGAGCTCTTTAGCCAACTCTTTCACCTTTTTTTCGGAGCTGATTTTTCATTCATCCAATATACACGCAGCCATCTATATCAACTTTTCAGGAGATTTTCACTGCTTACTCATCTCATCTGAATTCACGGAATAATTCCTTTTTCTTCAAATACTGGGTTGTGTCGTGTGAAAACCTGAAAATGTGGAAAAAGGTGATAGATTATAATAGGAAAATGCCACTGAATGAACACTATTGTTCTAGGCTCAACAGGAATTGAGTTACATGAAACGTTCTCAAATATTTCGATTATCCATTATTGCCATGGTACTAAGCATGCTGCTGTTCCTTCAACCAGTCTTGGTACCAATGGATTCGCCTAACATTCCACTAACCACTCTGGCTCAAGTAGGGGAATTTACCGCGAATACGACAACAGGAATAGCTACCGTGGAATGCTTCTCCTCTCCAGACACCTCATACAACGTTACACTGAACTATCTCCGTCAAGCGAAGAAAGAGATTCTAATGGAGATGTATGCAATAAGCAATGGATTCCTTCTCAGAGAATTCACAGATGCTCTTGACCGAAACGGAACAATGAACATCCAAGTCATCGTATCCCGTAAATGGGCAAGCGGATCCGAAAATCACTGGACTCATGCGGCGCTCTATAACATCTCAAGCCTACCCGGTTATGGGACTAATGTCCAGGCCTACTATTCTCGAGGGGATCTTAGCTTTGATCATTCAAAATTCATCATCATTGACCGTGAAGTTGTGATTATACAAAGCGCAAACTGGGCGAAATCGGGAATACCACCGAGAAATAGTGATGGGAACCGGGAGTGGGGAGTTGCTATCCGGAATCCTGAGGTTGTTGAGTATTTCCTTAATGTATTTGTTGACGATGTAGTCGCAGCGACGCCATACGTTCAAGATGGTGGAGATTATGATTATTTATCCGCCATCACCTATACTGGACCGTACCCTGCCCCGTTCACCAATCAAACCTTTACTGGATCAATGACCATCACCTCATTAGTGTCTCCCAATGAGTGCATTCCCCCAATTGTCGCACTCATTGACAGTGCAACTTCGACCCTAGATGTGCAACAAATGTACTCAAAAATCGACTGGGATGGTTCTCCGAACCAGTTCAACGATGCGATAATCGCTGCTGCGGCACGTGGTGTTACCTGCCGGGTAATGCTCGATAATCGAAGCTCAGGGATGCAAGCGGTTGCCGATATGTTTCTTGCCAACGGAGTCCAAGTAGCATTTTCAAATCAGACATATTTCGGCTGGACTCACAACAAAGGCGTCATGGCCGATAATCAACGAGTCCTGATTTCCAGTATTAACTGGAGTAACGAATCCGTCAGTGAAAACCGTGAAGCTGGAGTCATTATCGCTCATTCTGGTGTTGCCAACTTCTTTGCCCAAATCTTCCAATGGGACTGGGAAGTCGGAGAATATCTTGGAACACCAACCACACCTCCTCCGCCCCCACCGCCAGAACCAATTCCCATCGAATACATCATCATAAGCGTCGTGGTCGTCCTGGTGATAGTCGTTGGTGGATGGGTTTACAACCGATACATCAAGAAATAGCAGCTTCCAACTTGAAAGTGTAAGGAGAGGAGTCCCCCAGCGGTTGGGTGTCCTCTCCTCAAACCTTCTTTAAGCAATGGCTGAAGCTTATCTTAGTCATAAAACGGGATATCCCCGCTCAGAAATCTGTAGACAAAACGCTTCAAGGCGGCTTCACCTTCTTCAGTGGGTCCTGCACGCCAATGAAGTCGACAAGCATAATCTAATAGTGGGCGGAGCCGCTGGACTTGGCTGGCCCGAAATAGTGCTGGATGTTGCATCGGATTTCGATGAGCCTGCAATTCTTGGAGTACTTCCCAGAGAATGCGATCCGATTCTACTTGAGGTTGCATTAGTTGTGTCAAGTTCAGTGTACCTCCTCACACAAACGATTCAATCCAGGCTACTAAAAGGCAGAGAGGGTTCAGGATAAGTAAAGATTCAAGGCTCGAGGCAATCACGTGAATGGGACGTGAAATACCAATTGGTACTTCCTTATTCAAACCAGCAATATTATATCGAATAATCCATCTTTCTTAATCGGAGGTGGAGGTCATCGAACCCCGAGCTGATAAGATCTATTCCCCAATTGATAGAGGTGTGAATGTATGGATTATTCTTGTTTCTCTTGTTGGCTTTGTGATTTGCATCTTTGTCGGTTTAGTCCTCTTCAATCTTTCATCAATCTATGCTCAAGTTCTGCCTTCATACAGTAGTTTCCTTAATGTATTAGGTATGTTGGCAGTCTTTATTGGAATTATTCAGCTTTTCATTCTGGTGCTCGCCCATGTGGGGCGAGTTCAGTCCTAGATTTCAATTCTTCCCCTAGTTGTGCGGTGGGGTAAAACGTTACTAGTAATTATGCTAAAAGATAAGAACTTCCAATCCGATATGTGTGTGGAGGCCCTGCAAAATATCGTCTCGCCCTAGATACCGACGAGAGACAAGAGGAACTCGACGGAGAATCACAGGCACTCTGATAATCATCTCACTAACACTTGGCGTCACATTCTGTTTCATGGTTGGAAGTTTGTTATCCTATTTTGCTTATATTTTCGTTCCTGCGTCGTTAGCCCACCTTCAAATGTTAAGTCTCGGACTATTACTGAATTTTATTGGTGTATTTCTTTTTGTCGTGTTGATATTTTCTCTCATAATCCACGCATCTGAATGGAGACATAGAACCCGAATGCGACGTTCATCAAGAGAAGCCAGATGGTTAGCAACTCCCTCTTCAGATCAGCTAGATTTGAATCGGCGTCATTCCCCTGAAGATGATCCTACATTAGCAGAAGAAGTTCCTACTTGGGTTGCTGATCCCGATCAAAATATCCCTGATTGGTTGGTACCGCTGTTAAGAGATCGCTCTGCAGCCATGGCAATTCATACCGAAATTGAATCCTCTTCAGGCACGCCCAAGGAAGCCGAATCTCAAATACAAACCCGCATCGATGACTTGGATATTGAAATTATAACCGTGTATCAACATCGCCAAACCAAAACACCAGATGATAAGGCGATCGAAGAAAGTATTTCACGGCCAATAACTGATGCAGAAATTGAGAAAAACGCTGTCCTTGACTTGCTTGGTGCTTTAGAACTCCAGTGGCAAGACGGAAAAATATCTCAAAGCTTCTATAAACGAAAACGAACTCAACTTCGTAAGCGCCTAGCGAAAGCCGTTCGGGATATCAAATAAGGAAGAATCTCCTTATCAGGTTGCGCCTACCTTTTCTGTTAATTAATTGATTTCATATTCTGGTTGCCCAAAACTTTTTATAGTTACAACGATAGGCGTAATAAAATTACACAATACGTGTAATGGAATGGTGAATAACAATAACAGAAACAGAACACCAACTATCAGAACTCATTGAATCCTTGGATGCGTACGAGTTAGGGGACTCGATTCCCCTCGGAAACGCCCACTATATACCAATTCTTCACCAAGACACAGATGAGCCACGAGACTACATCACCGCCCATGAGGCCTTAGAGCAAGGACTCCTCGAACTCAAAGATTCGGGGGACATTGACGCGGTCATCGTCATTAACCAGGCACCCAAACCCGTGTTAATCATTGCTGGGATGGACGTACACGCTGAAGGCACCCAATCCCGAATCATCATTGGAAGCCATCTGGTTCCTCCAAAGACAAAAATTGAGTTACCCTGTCGCTGTACTCATGATGTCCATCCCATTCGTCAATACCAGTGTTTAATGACCGATGTGGAACATTATTCGGTTGCATCACCAGGAGTTCGCGGAGTATCTATAGCTGAAGGAGTTGCCGCACAGGATCGAGTATGGGCGAAGGTGAAAACGCACCGTGCCAAGCTCAAGAGTGCATCCATATCTGGGAAGGCGTTACTTAGCAGGAAAGAGTCTTCTTCACGTTTGAGTCGGGTTCAAGAACTTGCGGCGAAAGAAGTGCAAGAGGAAATTGCGAAGGTCTCGCCACACAAACGGCAAATCGGATTAGCGGTTATTAGTGAAGATGAAGTTCAAGCTATTGAGATTTTTGATAGTCCTGAAACCTATCGACACTTCCACAGTCATTTAATGCGAAGGTTTGCATACGAGATTGCAGCCCCCAAAGCTACTAAACCAAAGAAAGTGGCATCACTTCGTTCTCGTTTACTTCAAGAAGTTCAGCACCTGAGTCAGCATTTGGATATTGAGAAAGGCAAAGGAACTGCCCAACGTAAGGGGAAAATCCTCGGGACATTACA
>JAEOTD010000139.1 GCA_016839995.1 Candidatus Hermodarchaeota archaeon | reverse complement strand
TTCTACAAAAGGCGCTTCTTCAACCATTACTCTTTCGACCTTCTTTCTCCGATGAAGAGGGGACGGGGGCGTTGAGAGAGTTTGCTCTTTTTTAGAGCATCGTCCCAGTCCATTGGTAGATTTTTTTCAAGCCTTTTTCCATCGTCCGCTGGTAACGACGGAAAATGATGCTATGATATCGTATCTTTGTGGTATTTTTCCCCGCTTGGTTTGGCGAAACCTTTATAAGGTTCGCCAGTAGGAAACCGGCTTCCAGCCTTTTAAAGCTTTCTTCAACCATATGTGTAAACATAATAATGTTAATGATAGCTTTACACATATCTCCGTAGTACCCGACTAAAATCTGTTTTCTCCAAGGGTTTTCAAGATTTCGAGGAATAGTCGAAGAAAATCCAATTTTCACGACTTATTTGGTAGTGATTTCGATACCGTCCTTGGTAACAAGGAATGTGTGTTCAGTCTGCGCGACCCGGCTTCCTTTGGTGTCAGCGAGAACACTATACTGACGAAGAATCTTCTTTGTGGTCAGTTCACGGAGACCAAGGGCCAAGCTGAGTTTGGGTATATGCTTAGCTAGGTATCGTCGACTGAATGGTAAGGTTTTGAACTCACGTGCCACAAGACGAACAATATCTCTTGCCCCTTGACTGCGAATGGGAGTACGGGTGGGATTTAAACTGTAAATATAATGTTGACCTGTTTCATGAACGCTTCCTGTACCGGTGGTGGCAAAAGTCTCCAAAGCATAAGCCTCGCCTTCTTCGAGAATAGATCCGTGAGGAACCGCGATATTTGGGAGGCTCTTTGCACCATGTAGGATATACTCGTCCAGTTGGTGTCCGCTGAGGTCACGAATTGGACGATATCCATAGCCCTTAATGGTGTCTTCAATGATTTTTCCAAGATCCTTACTGTTGGTTTTTGGTCGAATGAGAAGGAGGGCTGTATTTAGTGCTTCTCGGCTGGCTTCCACTAGGGTGTCGAGTTCGGGATCAAAACTCACAGTAAAGGCTGTGTCGGCAATATACCCATCAATGTGAACACCGATATCAACTTTGACAATATCACCGTCTTGGATTACAGTTGCATCTTCAGCAGGACTACTATAATGAGCTGCAACTTCGTTCAAAGACACATTAGTTGGAAAACCGATACCTCCCCCTAACTCTATTATCCGAGCTTCCGCAGTTTCACAAATATCAAGTGCAAGAGCACCAACCTTAACTTGCGGTAAAATCTCTTCACGGACTTGGCTCGCAATTTTCCCCGCGCGACGGTATTTCTCCTCGGGAGACTCCTCTTCTTCCTCTTTTTCTTCGGTGACTTCTTCAACCGTTTCTTCAGAGGGTTTTTCAGTTTCAGGATCTTTCTCAGGCGTCTCTTTGGGTTTATCTTTTGCTTCTTTGCGTTTTGCCATGATAATCGCAGCCTCTCGATGTAATGTGCCAGTTGAATGGAGATTCTATAAGGTTTACGTTCTCCAATTGACGGTTTTGAAGCTCTTTTACTGATTTGCACATTGACCAGAACAATTTTAGCTGTTTTGGGATATTTACCGAGTTGGGGACCCATTTATGTCGGCTACAGCTAAGAATCTTCAAGCGCTCCTTCGTCAAATGGAGAGTACGACGCCAGGCATCGAAGCTAGTGCAATTGTTACAGCCCAAGGTCTGCCCATTGTAGCAGCTATGCCACAAACCATTAATGAAGCAATTGTAGCGGCGATGACTGCAGCGCTTTTAGGCGTCGCTGAAAGAGCGTTATTCGAGATTCCCCGTGGAAAGCTTTTACAGATTACAGTTGAAGCGGAGAACGGGTACATTATTTTGAAAGGTGCAGGTGAAAACGCGATTCTCACATCATTAGTCAAGAAAAGTGCAAACCTTGGAATGATTTTCTTGGTCATGAAGCGGTACAGTAGGCAAATAGAATCCATCTTACAATCGTAAATCATCGAATTCCGTGGGCTCTGCATAATTCTGGTTGATAATTGTTAAAGAGGTGTAGAAAGGTGGCGGCTCTAGTCCGCCCGTCGTTCACTTCATCTTGTTATCAGTGAGATCAGGTTTCCTCTTCATTGCCGCCAGTGGAAAAAAGGATTGGGCGTTACTTAAGAGTTGCGAGTATCTCCTCGATACAAACCCGAATCTGGTTCTGCACTTCTTTGATTGATCCTTTAGCGTTAATCACCGTAAACCCATTTTCATGTGCCCTTTCAAGGAAGACTTGTCTGACCTTCTCCAGAAATGCTACATGCTCGAATTTTTCCTTTGGTTTAGGACGTCTTTTTCGAGCCAAAGCAATTTTTGGTGAAATATCAAGAAGAAACGTAACGTGGGGTGTTATAGCATAACGGTTCAGATTTTGCACCCATTCGCGGTCAAGCCCTGAAGAGCACTGATACGCAAAAGAGGATTCCACGTAGCGATCGCTGATTACAATCTGACCTTTGTCCAGAGCGGGTTGTATTTTATTGAGGGTATTATCAATTCGATCAGCAGCAAAGAGCAGGGCATCGATAGCGGGTGATACCGTGGTGTCTCGCAATATTTCGCGAATTAAACGTCCGATTCTCTCACTGGTGGGCTCGTGGGTTTCGACAACGTCTAATCCTTTTTTTCTGAGCCATTTACTCACTAATTTGGTGTGTGTAGTTGTACCACTGCCATCAATTCCTTCAAGTGCAATGAAGAGCCCCTGTTGCATTTTGAGTACGCTCATAATGGTTTGTGTGGATATTTCGTCTTCAATGAGTTATAACTTATCAAATAAAAAGGGGTAATGAGAAGTTCATATCTATGACTGTTCAGCCACTATTTGCCTCCTCAGTGTTCTCAGTTTCATCAAATATGGAAGTGTATCAGGTAATCAATTATGATTATCGTGATTCGGATAGAATGTACGAAAAAATTCTAGAAGACGAGGCGGCACTTCAAAGTGAACTGGAGAAGATTCATTCAAATATGGCAGAATTCCTGGCTGCAGAAAAGGTGTACATTAACGGGAGCCGTGTTGAACAGAAAATTGTTCATGTGGACATTGGATTACGTGGAACGCCTGAAATCGCCTACTTTCAATGGGTCATTCAGTTCCAAGGGAACACATTAGCGGAAGAGAACGTTTTAGCAAGTGATGTTGAAGAAGAACCTGCTGAATATGATATTGAGGTTCTATACCTTTTTCCACCCAACACAAAAATCCTTGATGTTGAAACTCCTATGATGTTTGAAATCCGAGGTCCGTTGCTTTTTGTCTGGGCTCAAAAAGGAGATGTCATGGGAGGCCATGAAGTAGTTCAGTTTCAGTTTCTCTAGCCTTGAAGCAGTCGACCACAGGAATAGCACCACTTATTACCGGGGGTAATTTTCGATGAACAATGGGGGCAATTTGAAGGAGGTGTTTTTCCGGATTTCTTTTTACTTCGAACTGATTTCTTGACGGAAGCTCTTGGTGGAGAAGCTGCGGTTCCTAAGGTGGCACGAAGTCCTGCGATGATGCTTGTTAGTTTATTGAGTTCGGAATCAATGGTTTTGAGTCGTTTGTTCACATCACGTTTTGAAACTTCATCAATACGTGCCCGAACTTGTAATGTTTCTTTGTCAAACTCTAATTGTTGTTTGTTATCCTCAAGGTTTGATAACCATTTGTTGGCTTGTGAGATTTCACTTTCAAGTTGCTGATTAAACTCAGCAAGTTTGGTGCCATATTCACTGGAAAGGCGTTGGTAAATTGCATCATCAACTTCGCCAGATTTTCTAAGCTCTTCTAATCGTTGAAGTCGCCCTTCTTGAACATGTTTTTTCTGTTGCAATTGTTCAAGTGGTGTAGTGGCTTTCTTTTCCAAATCCTCTGTTTCTTTGAGTATTGGATCTAATCGAGTTTGTAATTTTTCAGATTGAGCAGTTGCTTCTTTTTCAGACAACTCGCCCACAAGCTGCTTTACCTTGATGGTTTCCTGCTCCTCATCTAGTGCTGCCCTTTGAGATCTAAGTCTTTCGAGTTTGCCTCGCATTATCAAAGCGGTTTCAACACTGGGAGGCATTGCTTCAACTTCCTCAACAGACTCAATTTTCATAGAAGGAGCTTCACCTGCCTGTTGAGGTTGAACAGTTGCACCTCCCTTTTGTCGTGTATTGAGAGAGACACCACAGTATGAACAAAACTTAGCGTTAGGCTTTAGTTTCCGACCACATTCAGGGCATGGTTGGCTCGACATTTTGCTCAGCCCTATCAACTACTTTGAAAGAGCAGGAACGAACTTATAAAGTCGGGGTATCGGGCTCTCAACGATTCAGATGAAATAGTATATTCCTAAAAATTGGATTAATGTCAAAATTGTTGCTGTTATCAATGGAACAGCTAGATTATCATCCAATCGGAGAGGAAGAAGCTCGATAATAGCGGCAATAAGAGCTGCAAATAGAGCTGCTATTGGAGAGACAATTAGTAGGAGAACTAGAAAGGCAAGTGAGAAACCAATCAAGGTGCCTTCAATGGTTTTTTGGGGATTGAAAGGATAATGGTGTCGACCCAGAAAGATACCACCTATTGTGGAAAATGCGTCCCCAATTAGAAACGCGATTATACAAGCTGCGGCAATATGGGTGAGTTGAAGGAGAGTTCCGAAGAGTAGTAGAGGAACTGTGACACCTGCCGCGAAATAAAGTGGAGAGAGAACGTAGCTGTCGATCTCGTCTTCTCGTCCAGCAGCCAACACCATTTTGGATATCAACGGAATTTGAATTCCATAACTTCTCAGAACCTCGGATAGAATGAAGAGGAGTGTTAGACCTCCGATAAACGAGTATATTGGCAAATGCCAAGAGGAATCCCATGACCACAGAAGGGGAATAAGCACTGCACTAGCGTGCAAGAGCTGACGTAATATCTCCTGCCCAAGCCTTCGAGGAACGTTTACTTGAACAGAAGGCGAAGTAATATAGGGTATGAGCGCGCGCAAATCGGGTGTCGTTACTACAACCCGAACATATCGTCTAGCGACTTGATCAGGACGAAAACCTATAGCGAGCTGAGCGAATTCAAAAAGAGGAACATTGTTTCGATCGTTGGCGACAGCAACCGTTTCATATTCGGTGAGTTGGTGTGTATCAATTATTTCTTGAATTGCGTCAACTTTGGTTTGCCCTCGACAGTCTAGTGCAGCGATATGACCGGTGAGGCGATTGTCTTCCAATTCGACACGTATTCCACTAGCAAAGTGTGCACCTAAATTCTTGGCAAGTCGTGCGACGGCAAAATCTGGTATTCCGGAACTGAGTAATACAATGATGTGATTTTGGTCTCGGAGGATTTTGAAGGCTTTTTGCACCCCCCGATGTAAGTAAACTTGATCCGTCATACGAATGAGCCAATCCCTTGGAGCCCCACGAAGCAACCTATAGGAGTATCGCATAAAGGAAGCTACTTCCATTATCCGAGCCTCATATAGAACCCCTAACACTCCAAAAACAAAGGCCCTAAGTAAGCCAAGTCGCGCCATAACTCGGGATAACCAGAATCCATTGATTATCGTCCCATCCACATCAAAGGCGATGAGTTTACGGCGTCCGAATTTGACCATACAATCCACTAACTTTTGTCTCTCCTTTTATTAATAGCTCAATAAGCGCGAATTTCATGTTTTTCCTAGGTTGACAACAAAGTTTTACACAAGTCAACACCAGAAATGTGTTGAATTAGAAAAGGTGTTTGATGATGCGACAATTTCTCTATGCGGATCCTACAATATGTGTAGGTTGTCGGATTTGCGAAGCAATTTGCAGTTTACACTGGGAAAAGACCATCAACCCGAAGAAGTCTAGAAACCGAGTACGTCGAGTTGATCCTGGTTTAGATGTTGTAATCGCGTGTAGGAATTGCGACCAAGCTTGGTGCATCGAAGCGTGCCCTGAAGAAGCGTTAAGGAAAAATCGTAAGGGTATTGTTATTGTCGATTCGAAAAAGTGTAGGGGTTGTGGAGCGTGTGTTGAAGCGTGTCCCTTTGGAGCCATATTTTTGCACCCTGATACGCAGAAAGCAATCAAATGTGTAGCATGTGGGTTTTGTACAAAATATTGCCCCGTTGAGACTCTGCAAGTTTTAACCAACGAGGAATTAGCCACGTTAAAACAACAGAAGATGATTCAACACGAATGCGGGAATCTCCTCGATGAACTACGTGTGGAAGAAGAATCGGAGAAGGGTGAAACTTAATGACAAAGAAAACAAAACTTGGCGGGTATGCAGGACAACATTTGCATGTGGATATGACAAAGGGCACATGTAAGCCGGTTCCAATTGACAAAGAATACGCCCTCATGTACTTAGGAGGACAGGGATTTGCTTCTCGCATTATGTATGATCGAGTTGGACCTAAAACTGATCCACTTGGCCCCGATAATATTCTAATCTGGGCGACCGGCCCCTTTACTGGAACCCTATGGCCACAAGCAGCCCGATATGTGGTAGCAGCAAAATCTCCTCTGACCGGTATCTTTGGTGAAGCACATTCAGCTGGTCATTGGGGACCCGAATTGAAATTTGCTGGATTCGATACCATAATTGTAACAGGACGCTCGAAAAAGCCCAAGTATCTATTTATTGACAACGGGACGGCTCGATTAAATGATGCTAAAGATTTGTGGGGACGTAACACCACTGAAACAGAAGAGATGCTAAAAGAAATCCACAATGACTTGAATCTTCGAATTTCTTGTATCGGACAAGCAGGAGAAAATCTTGTTCGCTTTGCAGCTATTATCAATGATTATGACCGCGCAGCAGCACGGTCTGGAATTGGTGCAGTGGCTGGAAGTAAGCAATTGAAAGCTGTGGCAGTGCGCGGGGGACAAGATATCCCGATAGCAAAACCTGATCGATACTTAGATGTTATCGAAAAGTTGCACGAGAAAATGCTGGCAAGTCCTTTTACTGCTAGCCGCGCTATGTATGGTACAACCAATTTGGTCGAATTGATGCAAGAAATCGGGCGACTTCCGAGTTATAATATGCGGTCCGGTGTTTTCGCAGAATATCAAAAAATCAGTGGTGAAGCCATCAAACAGAAATATCTGGTAAAACCACGAGCAGACTTTGCCTGTTTACAACGTTGCGGACGCTACACTCGTGTAAAGACTGGTCCATACGCATATTGTGGCGGATCTCCTGAATACGAGACCCAGTCTTCCATGGGCAGCAGGTGTGGGAATGATAATCTAGAATCCATTCTCTATGGGCATCACCTTAGCAACTTGTATGGACTGGACACAATTTCAACGGGAGCAACGATTAGCTGGGCAATGGAAGCCTGGGATGAAGGTCTCATAACTGCAGAAGATACTGGAGGAATCGATCTTAGTTGGGGCAATCACGAGTCCATTATCAAACTCATCCACATGATAGCAAAGCGAGAAGGATTTGGTGATATTCTCGCGGAGGGTAGTTATCGAGCAGCACGACGAATAGGACGAGGTTCTGAGAAATTTGTTATGCATAGCAAGAAACAAGAGATAGCCGGACAAGAACCACGAGCACAGAAATCCATGGGATTAGCCACCGCCACCGCGGCACGAGGGGCCGATCACCTCTACGCCTTTCCAGTACTTGATGAAGTGGGATTTGATGAAGAAATTGGAATTCGCTATGGCACAGAATACCTTCCTGAAATTGGAGATCGTCTTAATCCAAAATACAAAGGGATTATGGTGAAAGAAAACGAGGACTTTTGTGCAGTTGTTGAGTCACTCGGTGTCTGTAAATATGGAACGCTAATACCTCCAGTCCTCTTCTATGAGGATATTGTAAAAGCATTTGATGTTACTGTCGGAATTACGGTTACAGAGAAGCAGTTACGAACAATAGGCGAACGTATTGTAAATCTAAATCGTTGTTTCAATGTTCGTGAAGGAATACGCCGGAAAGACGATTCTCTTCCTAGCCGATTAACTCAAACTCCAGCCCCTGAGGGCCCATCTAAAGGCCAAGTTGTAGAATTGGATCAAATGCTTGATGAATATTATGAACTCAGAGGCTGGCGAGTA
>JAEOTD010000138.1 GCA_016839995.1 Candidatus Hermodarchaeota archaeon | reverse complement strand
TCTGTTGTCACAGCCGACCGTAGATCTGCTTTGTTCCCTACAAAGACAATGGGGATATCGCCACACGCCTGTTTTACTTCCTTAATCCAGAAATCCAACCGATCAAAGCTGTCGGGGTTAGTTAAGTCGAAGACGAGAACCGCACCACGGGCCCCTTTGTAGTACTTCTGGCGAACAGGACCAAATCGTTCTTGGCCTGCAGTATCCCAAATTTGTAAACGTAATGTATTTTCTCCGATGTTGATGTCTTGGATGAAAAAGTTCACACCCAAGGTGATGATGTAACTGGGATTGAATACCCCCTTCACATAGCGAACGATCAGGCTGGTTTTTCCTACAGCGGCATCCCCAACCACCACTATCTTTGCCCGATGAGTATAGGCAGGCTTGTCAGAAACGTATTCAGAGGGGGGATCAGTCATAGGAGTTCCATCACCAGTTTTTTCTGCAATTCATATTCTTCGATACGTTCTTGTTCGGATTTGATTAAGGGAGCATAATGTTCAAAGAACAAGGTTTCATAACTCTGTCGCCGTCGAGAACGTCTTGCAATAGCAACCAATTCCTTCAAAATTATGCTAAGAATATCTACTAGCCCGAGGATTTTCACTCGATCAGGATTCACTTCATCAAACGAAATAACCCCATGTTTATCTAAGGTCACTGGACGCAGTGCGGGATCCGCCTTCAAATGCGTGGAGAGGATACGTTGGATATCCGTGAAATGCATTTCACGAGCCCGATCACTGATGATTTTCTGCAAGGTGATATTGTAGAATTGAGTGAACACATCCAGTAGATCCATAATCTTGGCTACACGTAGAGTTGCTTCGCCGGTTTCCCAATGCGAAATGAGACTATCCACCAATTCGTCAAACACACGAGCCCTACGTGGATCACGCTGATAGACTGGGACATGTGAAGTGATATCTGAAAAGTTTTCGAGAAACCGGTTGTGGAGCATATCCAAGTAGTCACTAAACCGGGTTGGATCATCAATAATATCGGTGATAAAGACAAGTAGGAGCCCGTTTTCTTCGTCCACTTTGAAAAAAAAGCGAGAATTGCGCATGGTCACCATGTCAACGTTCTGTGAGGTTATTTTGATGGCAAGGAGCTCCACACTGGCTAACAACCCAGAGAGTAATGTTGGATTCTCGGTTACTTCAACCCAGGTCCGATGGTAGAGGGGTTGTCCCGAATCCCACGCGATGACATAGAAGCTGTGAATAGCCATATCACTCTACTCGATAATCAGTGAAGTCCGCTGTCCAAATCCTGTTAACGAACCTCATCTTTTCCTAAATAAACTGTATCCCTTTTGCAATTTTTCACGGTCAGGTTCTTTGAAATACGCAACCGAGTGGGACAACCCAGTTGGATAGAATTCAATGAAATTATTGAATTTAATGGGTTCTTTTCCCTCCTACATCCGACAAAAACCCGAAAATGCCAGATACCCAATAGAGTCGTGGTTTATTAAATCCTCAAACAACAATAAAAAATGTAACCTCCCTACACCTAATAAAAAGCCAGTGACCATCATGTCAGCACCCCAAGACATTCGCGAAATCGAAGAGGCTGCCGGTCGATCCTGGCCTGCAAAGCACACTAAACAGTATGAAGGATGGCTTCTCCGTGCAAACGATGGCGTGACGCGACGAGCCAACAGCGTCTTACCACTTGGTAAACCGGGTGACGAAGACCTTGAAACAGCATTGAAACAAGTCCAGTTATTCTACAAAGAACATAGGTTGCCCACTAGATTTCAAATGACTGCAGCAAGTCAGCCCACCGAGTTAGATTCCTTCCTAGAGTCAAAGGGATTAATCATTGACATGCGTGTGAAAGTGTTAACCGCACTCCTCGCAAATGTAGTGTTGGAAGAACCGGAGATTGGGGTTGTAGTCTTTGGATCCCCCTGGAAAGACTGGTTCACAACGTACCAGAAGGCTTCAGGGCTTGGTAAAAAAGAAATGAGTATTCGCCAGGAGGTTATTGAACGTATATCCAAGGAGAAAGCTTGCGCCGCTGCCATCATGGGCGAAAAAGTGGTGGGAATAGGTTTGGGTGTACTCGATCAAGAGTGGCTAGGTTTATTTTCATTGGTCACAGAATCAAAGTATCGTCGACAACGAGTTGCGACTTCAATTACTCAAAGTTTAATCGGGTGGGGGCTTAGTCGTGGAGCTCAACGTGGGTATTTACAAGTTGAGGAAAAAAATGATTCAGCACAACAGTTGTATTATGGACTCGGTTTTACAGAAGCCTATTCCTACTGGTACCGCGTGACACCCTAGGAATCCCGAATGACTTGTTTGCCAATTGTATTAGGTTACGTGTTTCACATCATTTGCACAAATCTAGAGATTTCAGTTCACTCATAGTTATTGTAAATTGAACGACATTTTCGACTTCTTTTTGGTATCTGAAGGCCAGATTGTGTGTCGAAAACGAAACACTCAAAGCGCACCAATGGGCTAATTCTCCTCGTTGGAGGAATTTCCTGTGAATGTTGAGCAACGTATTGAGGAGCTCATCAAAGAACTCAGTAAACCAGGTCGTGAAGCCCTCCAAGCCAGCACCGCGTTATCCGAAATTGGTGCCCTCGCAGTCGTCAAATTGGTCAAGACGCTCAAAGACGAAGAGGATGACTACACACGTAAACTTGCGGCTCTCTCATTGGGTCGTATTGGGAAACCAGCCATTGATCCCCTCTTAGAGACCTTGCAGAGCGATGATGCCGATGAGCGACGATACGCAGTGGAGGCCTTGAGTCATATTCGGTCAGAACCCAAGGTTCTTGGAGCTATCTTTCAAGCCCGCAAGGACACCGATGAACAGGTCCGACAAGCAGCCTGGCGTGCCCTTGAACGGCTACCTGCCCACCATATGCAACGACGAAATGCTTGACCCCCTTTTTAACGAGAATCGAGACCTGGGACACAAAGTAGAAGTAACCATTAACATCAGACTTGCTTTATGTCATATTTTAAACACATAAAAGCAAGGTTTGACTCTTTTAGGTCTAACTCTGTTTCTATGAGGTTATGGAAATGGCTACACACAAAACGGCGACATCGATTTTCGTCATTCTAATTCTCCTCACCGTGATTCCGCTTACTGCTTTGAACTTAGTAAACACGTTACCAATCATTCATTCACCTTCTAATGATTCTTCACCTTTGAAAGCTTCAAGTGCTTTACCTGACGCATCTATTTCATCGCCAAGCCCGGACCTAGGAATCACCAATTGGACGCACAACCACATTGAAAACTCCGGGTTTGAAGACTGGACTGGCGCATATTATCCTGACGAGTGGGATTACCAACGCCGTTCAGATCGATTCCATTGGTTTGCGACCCAACCTCCCGACCATGTCAGCCAGGGAACCTATTCCGCAGGCTTACAGACACGACCTAATCCTAGTACCGGAGGTATGGCTTTCTGGTCCCAAGATAGTATCGGGGCGGATATGAGAAACCTAACATTAAGCTTCGATTGGTATGTGGATTCGATGGCAAGCCAAAACTATGATACGTTCACGGCGATAATCTCATTTTCTGATGGTAAGCAATTGCGGTACTATGTTGCCGGTGGAGAAGGACTAACTCTTAGTAATCATTCAACCCAAGGCTACTTTGTGCTTTATGGGGCCCTATATAGCTGGGATACTTTCTCTCGAAACTTAACTTCAGACTATCTCTCTGTATTCCCAGGACCTATTACCCCAAGCCTTTCCGCTACCATGATGTGGTTTTACCTCCAAACGGGTTTTGCTTCGACTCAGTGGCTTCGCGCCTTTTTCGATGATGTCCAGTTATACAATGAGACAACCCCCTTCATTGGGGGATCCACTCGAAATGGCGACCTCGAAAATCCGTGGTTTGCCATAGGAGAATGGTACACTCCCGGAAACTATGATGCATCACAGATCAGTCAAAGCACAACAGCGTATTCTGGAATGTATAGTTGCAATTTGACTTGTGCATCAGTTGGAAACTCGAGCCTTGCTGAAATCTCCCAGACATTAAATGTCCGAATCACTGACCAAAACCCTGGAGCATTTAGTATAGCGTGGCACCTCAACCAAAGTCAAGTACATTCATTCGATTATTCCATGTTAGAGTTCCAATTCCGCAATGCAACTCATTTCTTCTCAGTGTATTATGTGCTAAGCCACGGGGACACCTTTCCCTATAATAATAACAGCCAACATCAGTATGTACTTATTGATGGTTTCAACACCACTGAGACTTGGCAAATATTCCAAAACAATTTATGGCAGGACATGTATACGCTCTATGGGAGAGATGAGGCGCATCTCGATGAAATCTCTCTTCTGATGTTTGCGAGTTACCCGGGTGCCTGGATTGAGCTTTTGGTCGATGATATACGCTTTGTAGCAAGAGCTGTCAGTGATGGAGATTACGAAGATCAGGGGGACCCGGGTTCCCTGATTTCTGGGTGGAACCTTCAAACCAGCCCCAATGTTACGGTAACAGATCAAGGGGTTGGTGGTGGAAAAGCCGCAAATTGCTCCCTCATCAACATTCAGTGGGTTAATCTTGAACATGACCTGAATGCACGACCCCTCAATGGCTCTCGTGAGACCTACTTCGATGTCATGTGGCGCTTTGAAGCCTTCGATGGCACTCGCGCTGAATTTCGAATTGAATTCGAAAATGGCAACCGTATCTACTACGTACTTGGAACCAGTATTTGGGGGTCATATAGCAACGGTTCAACTTGTTACTTTAACGTCACAGGAAGTGGCACCGTTGGCTCATGGATTCAACTTCACCGCGACCTAGCTCACGACTACCAAGCTGCCTTTGGCGGATTACCTGATACCACCCTGACAGAACTCTCCTTCTTTGCCATGGCAAGTGTGGGTCCCTTCGAACTGCTCTTCGATGACCTCTACATCTACGATGACCCCGCCCCTCGACTCAGTAACGATCAAATTATCTCCGGTACTCCGAACCACAATGATCCGGTCCTAGTGCAAGTTAATGCCGAAGACCAGGACCTCGCCACCGTAATTCTGACCTACACCAACGATTCAGGCACACATTGGTATGTCAGCCCAATGACCCATCATTCCGGAACCGCCTATCGTGCCATCATCCCAGGGTACATTTACGGAACTTATGTCCACTACTATTTTGAGGGGACAGACACCTGGGGGATGACCACACGGTTTCCGATAGGTGTCTTAGGGTATTCAGTTGATGATACAGTTGATCCCAGTGTCTCCATCACAAGCTTCAATACCGGGGATACTGTGAGTGGAATGCTGGCCATCGATGTCACCGCAACGGACGGGGAAAGCGGAATGGAGAAAGTGGACTTTCGCATCGATGGTACCCTCCATCATACTGACTACACGGCCCCCTACAGTTACACGTTAAATACTTCTACCTTGGTGGATGGGGACCACAATATTGCTGTATCCGGCTATGACAACGCGGCAAACATGGGCACCGACTACAAATCCATCACCACCGATAACGGCATCACCACCACAACCCCACCCCCACCACCCCCACCAATCCCCGGCTTCCCCTTTGAAGCCCTGTTACTTGGAGTAGCTGGGGCAATTGGAATCATTCTGGTAATCCGTCGGCGCAAACATGAATAGTATCGTTGTTCCTACTCGCCCAACTCAAAGTTGGGCGCTCTCTTCTTTTTTTATTCAATGTCAACTAAAATGTTTTGACATATAGACTTCGATTGAAGAGATCCTCATTAAGTCTAGCTAAGTGTAAGTGGCAACGCTGATGACGAACTCAGGTTTTAATTGGGTTTATTTGATTTTGTCCATTAACCCAAACGCTTTCGCAGCAATAATGGGATTATAGTATTCGATCCACTCAACGATTTTGCCTTGGCTATCAAAGGTGAGAAGGGCCAAGTAATCGTTGGCATAGATGCCTTTACCATTCTTCAGATGGAGTTTTCCCTTATTCCTTATTGCCACCTTATTGGGATCTTCGAAGGGGAGAATCTCATCTATCGGAAAGTGGATTTCACTAAAGTTCGACGCGGCATCCTTAATCCCCTTATAGATTGCCTTCTTGCCGTGGGTTACAGCCGGAAACAAGCCTGAATGATACGGGTGAATCCATTTTCCATTGTCTGCAAACAGCTCCGCAAAGTCTTGAAGCCTCCTCTGTTCCAAGAACCGAAGGAGATTACGCGCCGATTGTATGTTTCTTGCACGTGTCATGCCAAAACGCCCTTGGTTGACAAGTTTTGAAGCCTTATAGCCTTTGAGTATTAATTAGCCGAAATAACTCACCCCTAGGGACGCTTTAGCAGCCATAATTTTTGAAGAAAGACACTCGTTTCTTCGATGGGTCGAAAACTGAGCGTTATCCCAATTTTATGTTGTGAAACGTATTATTGTTCGATGGGTCGAAAACTCAGGGATACCCGCTAAAGGTTAAACAATTCACTAATAAATTTAAAGTATATAACAACAAAATAACAATATAAAAATAAATATATTCTAATAACTATTAGTAGAACAAATACACAATTAAACACCTAACCATTTCGATACACAGAACATAACTCATCAATCAGGAGGACTAAACACACCCAATACACCCCACGCAGCGCCCAAAACACCTCAAAAAAGGCAGAAAACTATGATGTGAAACGTCTGTTTT
>JAEOTD010000019.1 GCA_016839995.1 Candidatus Hermodarchaeota archaeon | reverse complement strand
TTACCTTCTGTGAATGAGTCTCAGTAATACACACCAAAGCAGCTTGCCCTAAATCGGGAAAACTCTGGTCTAAAGGAACTCCAGCTAAAATTCCACATTGCTGAATACGTTCCAATACATCTCGAATCTTCATTTTCTTGTGTTCTGAGCCGTTCCCATTCTCAATTGACACTACAAATTCTTTGAAATGCGGTGCGTCAAAATAGGGGGCTTTTATCCCTTCGATGGTGTTCAATTGCTTTTCAGCATAATATCGGAGCTGGAGAATCTTTTCTCCTAATTCCACCATACCTTGCGCTCCTAACAAGGATAGATACACAGCTGCAGTTATGGCTGAATGCGCTTGATTTGAGCAAATATTTGATGTAGCCTTTTCTCTACGAATGTGCTGTTCACGAGCTTGAATCGTCATCACGAACCCCCTCTCATCTCCCTCTTGGGTTGAAGTCAAGCCGATAATCCGACCTGGAAGTTGACGAAGAATTTTTCGTTCATCCTTACTTGCAAATATCCCTAAGAGGGGTCCACCCATGTTCAATGAGTTACCTAAGGGTTGTCCCTCACCAATCACAATGTCCGCACCATAATCGCCTGGAGGTCGAATTACTCCTAACGAAATCGGATCGACTCCCACAACAAGAAGTGCTCCTGCGTCATGTACAATATCGGCTATGGCATCAACGTCTTCTTGAAGAACGCCTAGATATCCTGGGTTTTCGAAATATACTCCTGCCGTGTTATTGTCGATTAGTTCTTTGAGATGTTCAACATTCATCTGACCGGTTCGCTGGTCATCCTCGATATTCTTGATTTTAATGCCTGCAGGTTGTGTATAGGTATGGCAAACGGCTCGTCGGTTAGGCGATATCAGACGAGGAATTGCGAAGGTTCCGCGTTTTGTGACTCGACTTGCCATTAAAGCAGCTTCGCCCAGTGCGCTTGACCAATCATACATCGAGGCATTCACAATTGGTAGATCAACTAGCTCTGCCATCAAGCTCTGGTACTCGAACAGAGCTTGAAGCATTCCTTGACTAATTTCTGCTTGATAAGGTGTATATGCCGTTAAGAACTCCGTGCGACCTACAATAGCTTTGACAGCCTCAGGAATAATATGTGGCCACACACCACCCCCCAAGAAGCTTACACCCTTTCGAGAATCCCAGTTTTGAGCAAGCAAGTTTGCTATCCGTGCACAGACTTCATTTTCAGATAATCCTTCAGGTATCTTCAGACGCTCTTTTAGAATAAACTTCGAGGGAATATCTGCAAATAACTCGTGGATGTTTTTGATTCCAAGAGCTGAAAGCATTTCAGCCTCTTGTGCACCCACCGTTGGTAAAAACGAATGGCGGAACTCAGTCACTAGTTTAACCTCACTAATGTTCGTTAACCCAAATCAGAAATAACTTTCTCCACAACTATGACTCGCTCCAACTCACTAATGAGTAGCTACTCTTATATACCTGAAACCTTCAATGCGCCCACTTCCAAGGAGGAACCTCCGTGACAATCAACAAGACATCACAGCGATATTCAACTAAGACTATCGTTTATGTGGCTGTAATGGCGGCATTGGGAACTGCCGTTGCGATTCTTACAATAAACTTAGTACATCTTGGATATGCGCAAATTTCTCTGGACTTGAGTCACCTAGGATCATTTATGGTTGCAATTCCTGGGGGAGGAATTCTTGGGGCTATCGCAGGCGCACTTGTCGGCATATACCCAGGAATAGCGTTTGGTTATATTTGGGGCTCCTTAGGAATAGTCGGGCTCATTGGTTTACCAGTTGGGAAAGCCATGGCGGGATTTACCAGCGGAGTCGTTCAGAAGACCTTTAGACGCCCCTTTCTTTCCGTAATCCTTGGTTACGTGCCAGAGTGCATTTTTACAATCTGGCTTTTTGTTTTCATCGTTCCTTTCTTCACATTAATTCCTGCGGAATTTGTACTGATTATAGTACTGGGAATCGTTGGAAAGGCTTGGATAGAGATGCTTTTCATGGCGTTTCTGATGGAAACCATCTTCCTCTCGCGAGGAATTGTAAGCATGTTGAAGACCATATTTCCGAAGTGGGATTATACACCCCTTTCTGAAATGTAATAACTTTCAATTAAGGTTACAACCAGAAACGGCGTAAGCTTTTTATGTCAGTGCAAGGATTGCCGAGCAGTTCATCCTACTGGAAAAACCAATAATTACTAAGGAGGAACACTATCATGGCACAAATGCAAGGTGTGCCGGTCTTAATACTCAAAGAAGGTACTGAACGCGCCCGAGGTCGTGACGCTCGAGAAAACAACATCATGGCAGTGCGAGCACTTGCTGATGCAGTACGCACGTCTCTGGGTCCGCGTGGTCAAGATAAAATGCTGGTGGATAGCCTAGGCGATGTAACCATCACAAATGATGGTGCAACTATCCTTGATGAGATTGAAGTTCAGCATCCTGCTGCCAAAATGCTTGTTCAGGTAGCCAAAGCCCAAGATTCTGAAACGGGTGATGGCACAACCTCGGCAGTGGTCCTGTGCGGTGAATATCTCAAACAGGCACTGGGGCTCATCACGTCTGGCGTCCATCCAACTGTCATTATCTCAGGTTATCGAAAAGCCGTAGACAAGGCTAGTGACGTTCTCAACAACATGGCTGTCGACTGTCCAATTGATGCTCGTGATAAGCTTCTGAAGGTCAGTGACACCTCAATGGCAAGCAAACTCATTTCTGAATCCAAAGATTTCCTATCTCCAATTGCTGTTGATGCAGTGTTGCAGATTGCCGAAGAAAATCCCGACGGAATCGTTGCAGACATTGATCACATCAAAGTCGAAAAGAAGGAAGGTGGTTCAATCCGAGAAACCACATTAGTTCGCGGGGTCATCATTGACAAAGAAATCGTACATTCTGAAATGCCCCGAAGCATCTCTAAAGCAAAAATTGCCCTTCTAAATGCCTCCATGGAAGTCGAAAAGACTGAAATGGACGCTGAAATTAGAATCACCAATCCCGAACAGATGCAATCCTTCCTCGACGAAGAACAGCGTATGCTGAAAAGCATCTCAGAAAAAATAAAGGAAATCGGTGCTAATGTCGTCTTTGCCCAGAAGGGAATTGATGAAAAAGTACAGCACTATCTTGCTAAAGATGATATTCTTGCTGTTCGCCGAGTGAAAAAGAGTGATATGGAAGCCCTAGCTCGGGCAACCGGAGGACAAGTTGTCTCCTCCATCGACCATCTCACTGAAAAAGACCTTGGCAGCTGTGAAACCGTGGAAGAGCGAAAAGTCGGAGACGACAAAATGGTCTTCGTCGAGGGATGTAAAGATCCTAAAACAGTCAGTGTACTCATCCGTGGTGGCACTGAACGTGTCGTAGACGAAGCCGAACGAGCCTTCCATGATGCAGTCTCAGTTGTTCGTGATGCAGTTGAAGACGGTAAGATCGTTCCAGGTGGTGGTGCTCCAGAAGTGGAGGTTGCCTCCCAACTTCGGGAATACGCCTCTACTCTCAAAGGTCGTGAGCAAATCGCAGTAAATAAATTTGCTGACGCAATGGAAATCATCCCCAAGACCCTAGCTGAAAACGCCGGTCATGATCCCATTGATGTCATTGTTGCACTCCGTGCAGAACACGGAAAGGGCAAAAACACCATGGGTGTTGACATCTTAACAGGAAAAGCCAAAGACATGTTGAAGGCTGGTGTCCTTGAACCACTCCGCGTAAAGACTCATGCCATTCGCTCAGCAACTGAAGCAGCATCACTCATTCTCCGAATTGACGATGTTATCGCTTCCAAGCGAAGTGCAGGTCCACCAGGTGGACCAGGTGGAATGCCCCCGGGTATGGGTGGTATGCCTCCTGGAATGGGTGGCATGCCTGGAATGATGTAACTCAGCGTCCGCTCCTGCGGGCGCCTTTTTCCCTTTTTTCTAATTCTTTTTGTACGGCTTCCTCCATAATGGGTATGGGTACTAATCATGACTTCACAAGTTTCCGTAGAGGTTTCAGGAATAGATTTTGCCGCTGCTCACTTTGTGAGTGAAGGAGGCACCTGTGAACAACTCCATGGTCATAATTATCATGTAACCGTCACAGTTTATGGTGAAATTGATCCACAGGGAATGGTCATTGATTTTCGAAAACTCAAACGACGAGTGCGACAACTGTGCAAACAATGGGATCATTTCATATTATTACCTAATCAGTCGAAATTAATCAAGACTACTCAAAAAGCCCAGCAGGTAGAAGTCCAAACACCCAACGGCACCTATTCTTTCCCAACCAAAGATGTCAGGATCATCAACGTTGTTGAAACCACCGCAGAAGAGCTTGCACGTTTTCTATGCCTTAAACTTAAAGACGAACTCTCATCTGACTTCGATAACATTACCCAGATTCAAGTGATTTTAGCTGAGAGTGCTACATCTCGAGCTATTGTGTCAATGTCGGTGTAACTGGCTCTGCAGGTTTTACTCGGCGCAGTCGGATATATCCGATAATTGTCGCCACAAGCGGAAAGAGAAGAGCCAATGGAACCAAGAATAGTAGAGTCTTCTCAGGTAAGAATAACAACTCGATAGAATCAACAAGAATTAGTGGAGCGTTTAGAAAAGCCAGAAGAATAGCAGGATGCAGACAAATGTATGCGATGAGAATCACAAAAATGAAGCGAATTGCAGATGAGCCAAATGACAGTGCGGCCATTCGAAGGAGGGAAGGCATC
>JAEOTD010000137.1 GCA_016839995.1 Candidatus Hermodarchaeota archaeon | reverse complement strand
GCTGCACCAGGGGAGGCATTTAATCCCCAGGCCAAAAGATTGCCTTTGATTTTCGCTTGTTCAACGGCTTCAGGATCAAACCGTGGGTGAAGAAACTGATCAATTTGAGCAGGGTCCACTCGGAGAATCGCATCTTTTGTTTTGATGAGCCCCTCGTTCACCATATCTACTGCGATTTTAACTGCGGCAAATGCGGTTCGTTTTCCGGTACGGGTTTGTAGCATCCAGAGTTTGTCCCGTTCTATGGTGAATTCCATGTCTTGCATGTCACGATAATGGCGTTCCAATCGATCAGAGATTTTTAGGAATTCCTTCCAAATCTTTGGCATTTCTCCATCAAGTTCCGCAATGGGATGGGGTGTTCGAATGCCAGCGACCACGTCTTCCCCTTGGGCATTGAGTAGATATTCGCCCCAGACGATTTTTTCACCAGTTGCGGGATTTCGTGTAAAAGCAACACCGGTTCCACTACGTTCTCCCATATTACCAAAAACCATGGTCTGGATATTGACTGCGGTTCCCCAATCATGGGAGATTCCTTCGGCATTTCGATAAGATGTTGCTGGCGCTCCAAACCATGAGTTGAATACTGCGCCAATTGCCTCGCGAATTTGTTCAAGAGGTTCGTCGGGGAACTTCTTACCTAACTCTGTTTTGTACAAGGCCTTGAAATCACGGACAACTTCCTTGAGCATTGAGACGGTGAGATCGGTATCACGACCACCCGTTGTCTTTGCTTTATATTCATCAAGAATTGCTTCGAATTTGTGTCGATCAATTTCTTTGACGATGTTGCCAAACATTTGGATAAGGCGTCGATAGGCATCCCAGGCAACCCGTTCATTCCCCATTAATTCAGCAAATCCTTTCAGGACCTTGGGGTTCAATCCAATATTCAAGACGGTATCCATCATCCCAGGCATGGATACACGTGCACCTGACCGGGCAGAGACAAGGAGAGGATCGCTAGGATCCCCAAGCCGTTTTCCAGTACTTTCTTCTAAAGCCGTAATAGCGTCTAGAACTTGCTCCCACATACCCTCGGGAAACTGTTTTTCATTATCAAAATAAGCATTACAGGCTTCTGTGGTTATCGTGAAGCCTGGAGGAACAGGAAGTTTTGCATTCGTCATCTCGGCTAGATTTGCACCTTTTCCACCAAGAAGATTGCGCATATCTTTGTTACCTTCACTGAACAAATAGACCCATTTCGTAGACATTTGCTGAGACCTCATATGTAACATGAATTTGAGTAGGGTGTAGCTTCAGCTCATCTGCTCAAACTGCATCCACGACAATTCAGCCAACTAATAAACGTAACGATTTATCGGGAAAAGGAAACAACTGAGTCATCTTTCCAAGCTCTTGTCAGCAATCCGGAGAAATTGATAGGTCCTCGTATTTTGCACCTTCACATCGAATCGGGCAAGCTTTACAAGTTGACCTATAGCAGTTTCATCATCAATATCCAAAGCAGTTTCCATAGCATGATAGATAATGGGATTGAACCCTTTGGATTGCAATTCCTCCCTGTGCTTTTCACAACTGTTTTCACCAAATTGGAGCCTGAATGTAAGGGGGTGGGTGAAGAATAGTAAGTTAGTTCCCTTGCCTTTCCAATCTTGAGCAATCACTGGTCTATCAGATTGCAGTCCAGACCAGATAAGGTCATCGAGTACTACTCCTGTTAGTAAGGGTAGATCTCCAAGGATTATAAGCACGTGTCCGGTTTCTTTGTGACTGAGCGAGTTAATGAACTCAGTTAGCTCTTGGTTAAGTCCGTGAATTTCACTTCGTTGAAGGTCTAAGTCGAGATTAGGATAGGTTGCCATGAAGTTATCGTCACTTGTAACAATAATAGAACGTGTAATCAGTTTTGATTGATGAATTGCGTGGAGAACGTCTTCAAGCATTGAGTGAACTAGAAGCCTGCGTTGTGTGGCATCATAACTTTTCGCTAGACGATGTTTGGTGGATGGAAGAAAACGTACAGGAATAATTGCCACGATTTCACTTGATGTCATTCGTGAACACTAGCTCCATTTTGTCACACATAATATTCGTAGGGATCGTATTCTGCTCCAGGTTTAGAACGATTTCGCCAGATACGTAAATGACGGTACGCATAAGCGAAGATAAAACCGCCGACGAAACCGAAGACATGGGCACCATGGGCCACCCCCGTTCCGAAGGCAAGAAACATCTGGATCACTTCGAGAATGAAGTAGATGACGATGATGTTCCAGGCTGCAGTTGTACGTCCTGCATCTCCGGAAATGCCAACAGGTCGTCTTGGAAGAAGATAGGCATAACCAGCCATGACACCAAAGATGGCTCCTGAGGCGCCAATGGTTGGAATGAACATCCCCAGAGAATTAACGACGAAACCAATAGTATACACAAATAGAATGTGTCCTAACCCACCGATGACACCAGCAAGGATGTAGAGTGCAATGTAGGTGAATGGGTGCATTTCCCGTTCAACCACAGACCCAAAGATGTAGAGGAAATACATGTTGATGAGGAGATGGAAGAAATCGGCATGGAGAAACTGGCTTGTGACTAGCGTATGTAGATTTTGACCCACTATGATTTGTGCGGGAATGAGGGCAAACATGTAAGTGAGTACAGGAAAACCGATTTGGACTTCGATGGAAAAGACAATGATGTAGATGACGGTGTTCAGGAGGATGAGTGTGTAGGTCATGTAGGAGCGGAGGGGCCGTACAATATCAGAATAGGTCACGATGCGTCATCTCTCACTGAACACTGGAGAAGGTTCTGGGTACATTCGCTGACGAAGAAAAGCCTATTATGCTTTATGTTTCGCCGATGTGCAACCTAAATCTTGGATTACGTGAAAAAAATATGGATCCGAAACTCTTCGCTCTCTGAAGAATTATGTGCCTGAATTGTGGATTAACGCGCTTTCTTTCGTACCTGATGTCCAATGATTTCTAGACTTCCATATTAGCAAATCTAAATCGAAAACGTTTAAGGATAATCTCATCGACATCCTCGAAGATTGCCTATTGATCTGTGGACTATGTCTTTAGCAGCCCTTCCGATTCTATTATTCACTCTCATCTTTCTCTTTCGAGATCTTCTTCGCCTGCCATCGTGTTATCCGCTCGCCTGAAGGAAGGACTATCTCTCTATGTTTCCGTTCCGAAGGAGGACGTTGTGTATCCTCGACGACGTGCTTCGTCTTCTTTTTGTTTTTAACTTCTTCTTCACTCATCACAATTCACTTCAATACGTCCTCTCTAACATATAGCCTTTCGGGATTCGTCTTCGACTTCCCCTTATTATATTCTCATAGCCTATTCGCGGAAGCAGCATCATTTCTATGGAATATTTCTATCCGAATAAATCAGAACCGCTAATAACACATAAGCCACAATCAACGGCAATACTGCCAAAATTGTTTCATTAAAAGCCTATTATGCTTTATGTTTTGGTTATGCAAAGAAGAAATATGAGAGGAGAACTTCAATAGAATGTGTGAATACTGATGGCGCTTCGTGATTTCCTATACCCACACCTTGAAGTTCGGTTAGTACTCGCCCGTGCCTTGGATGTGGATGAAGCTCAAGCGAGTAAGGGAAGCCTATCAAAGGAATATCAAGAATGTGCAGCACGAATTACAATTTCGTCACGAGACGCTCAACGTCTCAACCTTGAAGAGGGACACCTGGTTGATGTGAACTCTGATATTGGCCAGGTAACGGTGAAGGCTAAGCTTCAAGAGAATCAGCCCGAAGGGATGGTGGTGATGCCTCCAAGTCCGTGGTCATTCGCAGTGATTGAGGCAATGGTTCCCAGTCAAGGAACCATGGTAATCATCAAACCGAGTAAGGGGCCAATCACTCCAATACAAAACTTGCCTTAGCCATGACTACAACAAGAAGCTAGTAATCCGCATTCACTTCTGTGATTTGGTTTTCTGAGGACTCGTTTTCTTTTTTGGCTTCGCCGTTTTGTTAAACTTCTTCTTTGCTTCATCCTTAACTGCCGAAAATAGGGGGTCAACACGCCCTCTTTCAAACATGAGGCGCAACCGCCAATTCATCCGTATGATTTCTTGTAATTTCTGAACCCGTTCCCGGGCTTGCTGGCGACTCACCTTGTCATCAGACCATTGATCAGATTTGGTTTGAATCGATGTGCTGTATTGACTGGGTGGTGCCTTAATTACTCGTTGATAGATATCATCTCTTCGTGGCTCTTGACCAATGAGCGGGTCATAGAACCGTCGGGCTCGTGCCTGTTCCCAATCGCGAGCTTTTTCTATTTGAGATAATTTGTAACTGTCTCGTGTTACTTTGAGCACTTGTTCGGGACAGGCGTTTTCACATGCTCCGCAGAAAACGCAGATGTTTTCGTTAATGGCAATTTTGTCTTTTTCACCAGTTGGGTAGATGGCTTTGGTCGGACATATATTGAAGCAATTGACACAGCCGGTTGGATCGCATTTCTCAAGGTTTTGGATTTCGATATCACCAGTTAGAGGTAGGGTGACATCAAGGGCCTCATAGGGGCATTTCTCTGCACACAAGGTACAATCAACACATAATCCATCATCGATGGTCATTGACCCTGTTACCTCAGGCTCCTTTATTTTACGTGTTGGAGCCGTCTCACAGGTGACCTTCACTGCGTCAGATGGACATATTGTTTCACAGAGCCCGCAGTAATCACAATGAGTCGTGTCTACCCGAATCCCGACCGCAGGTATGAAATCAGGTGGTTTTGGTTTTTCCTCAGACCAATAGATGGTGATGCATTCAGGGCAGAGGAGTTCACACAATCCACACCAGGTACATTTGTCTTCATCAATTTCAATAGTTCCTTTAGCATCTGGTGATCCCTTTGCAACACGTTGGGCGGCTTTCGGGTCTTTGTAGGTTACCAGTTGAAGTTTGGGTGTAACCTTCAAGTCTACAGTAATCGCTTCCCGTGGACAGATTTTTGCGCATAGTAAACAGGGAGCGCATTTCTCCTCATCGAGTTCATGTTTCCCTTTAAGACGCGAGTATTGTAAATCCGCTGGTATGTCGTCGAACCGAGCCTCTATTGCATTGAATAAACAGGCGGAGTCGCAAAGCCCACAGAAGGTGCACTTGTCTTCATCAATCAGAATGAGGGGAGCACCTTCCAGTCGTCCTGCAGCAATTTCTTGCACGGGACCCAGCGTAATTGCGTCCCAAGGGCATGGAAGGCAAAGACTACAACCTACGCAGCGGGATAAATCATATTTGAGGTTCTTGTTAAGTAAGGAGGTTTTCCAGTTGTACCGGATGTTTGTGTCATCTAAGACTTCACTGGTTACTTTGGGGCGTTCGCCGACTATGATCCGGTCCCGTTGAGCTTTGGTCATAGAATGGGTTCCTCTACACTGACTGCTAGTCTATCTTTCGGAATCTTTGCCTATAATGCTTGTTACCGTCCTAGGAACATTGCTGAATTCTGCCTTTAATTTCTCGTCGACTTCTAAGGTAAATTGCACCAGTTACTCCAAGGACAATCAGAGCAAGCGTCAAGCCCAGAAGGGTCGTAGGGAGATCCACTTGCCGTGGATCAACAAGGGGTGGTGGAGCATCGGGAACACGAGTAAGCCAAGCAGTACCGCTTAAGTAGCCAAAGCTGGAGGTCGTTCCAGCGAGTACAAAGTCACCATCGGAGCATTCAACGAGTGAAATCCCAATGTCATTGCCTTCTGCACCATAGGCCTTTTGCCACAAAACCTGACCATAATCATCTAGCCTAGCGACTAACATATCATGCCAAGGGCTTTCATCAGACTGAGATACTTTTCCAGCAATTGCAAAGCCTCCAGTAGAACAAGCAATTAATGCATTGGCCACTTCATCCAATTCTTCACCCAAGGTTAGGTTCCATACTTGGTCTCCATCTGATGTCGTATGTAAAACAAATGCGTCAAGCCTCTCTGTTTCTTCATGTTGTCGAACTCCAGCAACAGTGAGTTCGCCTTGAGGATTGCTGATGATGCAATGGCCACGACTAATGGCAGCACCTCCGGAGGTAACATTCCATAGGGGATTGCCTTGTAGATCCGTGTTCACAATCCAAATTTGCCCTAACGGGTTCCCATAACTTTCGGTGAATCCGGTAATTGCTAGCCCTCCACCAAGAACATAGGTCAGTGAGTAAAACCGCTCACCCAGCACCCCTCCATATCGTTGATGCCACAGTAAGGAACCGGACGAATCAAGACAAATGAGTAACCCATCAATTGGATTGGTGGGACGATACGTCCAAATCCATCCACAAACAACCAGATTACCTGAGGGTAACTCAATGATTGAGTAAGCTTCTTGATGTTGGGTAAAGTTGAATATCTGTTGCCATAATTGATTTCCTTGCGAATCAATGCGCATGACTAAGACCGTGGAAAATTCGTCATCAATTACTCCAGCTAATGCTATGTCCCCATTTCGGCATTCCACAATTGCCTCTCCCCAACCACGATGTCCACCCATATACACCTGTTCCCACTCAATATCCCCGTCTGAATCTGTTTTTGCCAGCCAGACCGTTTCATCACCCAAGCCAGATGTGCCGTGAATTGTATGCCCAGCAACCACAAAGCCCCCTTGGTGGCTCTCAATAATGGAAAGGGGCTGTCTTGATTGATCATGATCAAAGAGTTGACTCCACTGCTGATCGTTTTCACGAGGTGAATATGCTTCTGGAAGAGCCTTAGCCATTGGCTCCAGAGGAACCGTGTAAAGTGTGTGAATATAGAATCCAGTTAGGGCTAGTACAGAAAGGAGAAAAACTGTGGTCTTTGTGGAGGTTTGAGACACTTAACACGACCTCTCAAAACGTTCTTGGTAGAATTCGCCCCCTTATAGATTAAAAAACGTACCTTTTCGTGACTTTCTCTTCCTGGACACCTAAAGACGAGAAGTGGATGAATCTTTCTTGAACCGGAATTTGCACCGTGGGCAATACTGACGTTTCGCTAGCCAGTCTTCCATGTGGTCTTGATGGGCTAAGGCTTCACAACTCGGGCAAAATAATATTGGGTCATTTTCTTGAATAGGCTTATCACAAAAGAAGCACCGATGTAGATATGATTTACAGTGGGGACAACGTACTTCAGTGCGAGGTGAGCGTTCTCCACATTGAGAGCACTTATTCTTCCCTTTCAGAATTAACGTAATTTCTCCAGGAAGACGGGGCGAGTTGTAGGATTTTCTGATGATTTGTTTTGAAGGCTTGGATAATGGGATTGATATCTCAGTCTTGCTTCGATGAAAGATAAGAAAAGTTCCGAAAAGTACAAGACAGGCTAATCCGGATCCCAATCCAATGAGAAAGAAATTCGGTGGACTGGGGAATCGGAATGACCATTTCGATAGTGCATCATCTGGAACTTGAAAACACCACGCATACGACCCCAGATGAATTCCTTCTCCTTTCCCAGCTATTATGAAATCACCATTAGATGTTTGAAGGATTGCCCGTCCCTCATCACTTAAGCTCCCACCATAGCTTTTATTCCAAAGATGAGAGCCACCACTACTTAATCGGACTAACCAAAGATTCTCATCACTTCCACTTACCCCACTTTCTTCAGTTCGACCTGTTACAGCATAACTGCCATCATTACATTCCGTTACTGCGTAGGCATAATTTGCTGTTGACGTACCAAAGGTTGTATTCCACAGAAGGGTTCCATTGTCAAGATATGATGCAGCAAACCCATCCGTTGAAAAGGTCTCGGTTTCACCTACAACCACATAATTTCCTGTACTTCCTTGAATTATATCATAACAAGCCTCAAATCCACCATTCCCGTAGGTAACATTCCATATCGAACCGCCAATTGAATTTGTTCTAAGTATCCAAGCATTCGTGTTGAATTCAGTCTCGTTCTGATACTGTCCTGCTAAAACAAACCCTCCATCATTAGTCTCCTGCAGTGAATAGCAGTAATCATTGCGGATTCCACCGTAAGTCATCTCCCAAAGCGGAGTTCCGACTGTGTTTGTGCGAATTAGCCAAAAAT
>JAEOTD010000136.1 GCA_016839995.1 Candidatus Hermodarchaeota archaeon | reverse complement strand
CTTTAACCACCGCTTCTGATGGTTTGTGGAGCTCATCCATTACACCATGACAGATTTCACACATTTGACTCGGGTTGAAATCGGTTATGCCTTCTTTTTGTAAGAACTCTTGTGCAGGCTGAAATCGTCCATTTTCTGCAAGCCGACGAATTAGTGTGGTTCCCCGTGATGGATTACGTTGATACGTTTCTGTTCCCGCCATCAAAAGGAGTGTTTTCAGCGCGGCTCCCCGTTCCTTATTCGTCAGACCATACCCGCGCATGGCAAATTGTCTCCCTAAACACCAGTCATCAATGGTGTAATGACGAAGAATCTTTTGTGCATTTTTGAGTAGGTTTCCCAAGGTCATTAAGCCAACGTCAACTTTGCCGCTTTTTCAGTCTTTCTGCATCGCTATCTTGACTGAATCTAGCCGGTGAACCACCTCAAGGATGGCGACATCCCGAGGAATCAGGTGGTTGTAATGTTTCAAATGGGTTGAGGAAAAGTCATTCTCCTTTCCATCTTCAAAGAGGGGACAATACATGGCAAACCGAGAGAATTTGGAAACCCCTTCATTCCAGGTTGGTTCTTCACCGGGCATTAGTAATAAAACATCTTGACTGAGAGCGTCGACAATCCTTTCACGAATTGGTTCTTCAAAAAGAGTGACTCCATATGGAATCTTGGCCTTCTTACTCCGTCGAGTTTCTTGGGCTCGTAAAATAATGTGTAAAATTGACCGTTCGTCTGTGCCCATATAACGAATCGTTGTCGGATCAAGCGAAACAGAGAATGGTCCCAGATGGTCAAAACCAATGATTATTCGAACCCATTCACGCAGGGCATGAGATATACAAAATCCTGCACGGATGCAGTTAGCAAGATCAACGTAAGGTTTGGTAATAAGTCCAATATCTAGTTCTGTTTTTGTCAAAGCATTATTTGCAGGTGAATCAAGAAGAATGTGCAAAAGGGGCAACTAACGAGCGCCTCGTGGAGGTTTTTGCCCACCCATCATTCCTTCCATCCCTGGAATACGAAGACCACCACGTCGTTTTCGGATGGATTTGATGAATTTCCGAGATTGCTGGTACTGTTTCAGCAGTTCTTTAACGTCCTTGGGTTGGGTTCCTGAACCCCGGGCAATTCGGGCTGTACGAGAGCTTTTAATCAACTTGGGGTTTTCTAATTCTTCTTCAGTCATCGATTTCATAATGACTTTCCATTTCTCTAAATTATCCGCAGCGACTTCTTTCATCTCATCTGGTACTTTATAACCAAGTCCAAGCATGCTAAGGATTTTTCCAATGGACCCGACATTACCCATGGCTTCCATTTGTGCCATCATATCTTTGAGCGTGAATTTCCCTGAAAGGAGGGCCTTAGCCAAGTCTTTATCCGGCATCGCTTCAGCGTCTTGCACCTTTTTCAGAAGGGAATCAAAATCTGCCATTCCTAAAAGCTGACCAACGAACTTTGTGGGCTCGAATTTCTCAATATCGTTGATTTTTTCACCGGTTCCGATGTATTTGATAGGAGCTCCAGTTGCAGCAACCGCAGAAAGAGCACCTCCTCCACGTGCTGAGCCATCAAGTTTCGTTACAATAATAGAACCAATAGGGGTTGCAGCGTCGAAAGCTTCTGCCTGAGTTGAAGCTTGTTGCCCTAAAGTTCCATCAACCACAAGGATAATTTCAGTGGGTTTCAGCGTCTTGGCAATCTCTTTCATCTCTTTTATGAGACCCTTTTCTTCCTTGTGACGACCTGCGGTATCAACCAAAATAACCTCGGTTTTTTCCGATTTGTAGTGTTTCACGCCTTTCTTTGCAACTTTAATGGAATCCTTCTCTTTCGGGTCTCCAAAACAGGGAACATCAGCACGGTCAGAAAGTTGTTTAAGCTGATCATAGGCGCCTGGGCGGAAGGTATCAGCAGCTACAACACCAACGCTGTGCCCCTCTTTTTTGAGGAGTTTTGCTAATTTTACAATATTCGTGGTTTTCCCACTGCCTTGGATGCCAACCACGAGATAAATGTTGGATTGATTTGGCTGTAATTTCAGTGGTACTGCTTTCTGTCCTAAGATATCCGTTAATTCTTCGTAGACAACTTTGACAACGTATTCGCGTCGAGAAACTCCAGGCGCAATGTCTTCTTTTAGTGCCCGTTGTTCAATCCGTTTCGTTAAATCCATTACAAGGTGGACATTGATATCTGATTGGAGAAGAGCTCGTTGAAGATCTTTCACTAGCTCCTTTACAGCCTTCTCATCAACAACTGAAGACCGGAGTAACTTCTGAACTGCTTGGTGAAGCGATGAACCTAATTTTCCTAGGACCATAACGATTGCCTACTTGGTACGAATACTGAGCGGATAACTCGACACGGCATATAAATTCTTTCTACTTCGAATCAAGGTCTTCTAATACTGCACCAATTATGAGGGGAAAGAGAATTGTTGCATCACCTATGACGGTTTCAAACCGTGCTTCAGCCTTTACTTTACCCCAGGATATGCCCTCCTGGAGTTTTGCGCCACTTAGGCTGCCGTCTTCTTCTCGTGCTGTTGTGATTTGAATCGCACTATCAAGGCCACCACGCAGAATGTTTGCTCCTAATGTGAAATGTTTCGGAAGGCCCCCACCTAAAATAATGGCTCCAATTCGTTTTGCGTCGTGAACCTGTTCATAAAGGATTTCCATGTCCTTGAGTCCATTCAGCTTCAAAGGATGCAGTTGACTGAATAAGGCAATATGCAAGCCTAACATAGAGTCAAGAATGCCTGGACAAAAAATCGGTACTTTTTGCAAGAATGCCTGGTGAACAAAGGAGTCCTTGTCTTTCACTTGTTCGCCAATCTTGTTGATGAGCTCGGAAGGAGAAATACCTTCAGTACGTTGGTCTTCGGGAATCTTACTCAGAATGGATCGAATTTGTTCCTCGAATTTCATAAACCCCGCAGTTTCAACATACACATCACCCGCTCGCCCCAGTTGCTGCTCCGCTAGTTCACGATCATCTGCGTGTAGGGAACCTCGAACATGATGATTTCCCAGCGCTTCCAACACATCATGAACCACGTTCGCGCCACTGGTTACAATGGCATGGACCCGTTTGGTTTTCACCAATTGAGTGATAATGTTGCGTAAACCGCCGGGAACCATGGGTCCAGCTATGGCTAAGAAAACGAGATACTTCGGGTCATCGAAGATATTGTGTACAATCCGGGTAGCTCGGGCCACCCGTCCTGCACCCAACACGCCTGCCTGATGATACTGGTTCACTAAATCGCTTAGGGACATTCCTTTTGTGATTTTCATTTGCTTAACGTTACGATCAGGCATTGTCTAAAAACCGAATTCACTTTTTTCCAATGATGGAAGGCTGGTTATCGTCGGCGAATGAGCTTTTTTCGTCCCATTACAATCCAATATTCGAGTTGGATACCTTGTTCGATTTTGCCTTCAAAGGCTTGTTCACTAGGCATGGGCTCTTCGAAGCTCTCATAGCTTTCCATATCCATTAAACCCAAAACTGGTGGTGTGGCATCAGTTATGTAGTTCACTTGGGCTACCCGTTTATCGATAACAGGTGAATCGACCTTCGTGTCGGTGGGTAACACAATGCTTTTCTTTGATCCATCAAAGACGCCAACGGCCGTTATCCGGGCTTTGGCGTGACCGTGCTTACCGGATTTGCTTTTCTCAATACTGACTATTCTGTAGGCTTCTTCCTCAATGATGAGGTAACGCCCAACTTTCAAGCTACCAGCTTCGACAACTTTGTGCGACATTTTCTGCCACCATCCCCGATAAAATCCGAGAGTTCACTTAAACCTTTTGCCAAAAAATCCATGTCTCTTAAGGTGTGGATCAATTGACACGATACTTATCTACACCTCTCCCCCATGCTGAAAAGCCCCTAAAGCTCATTTAATCTCAACATGACCTCAATGCTGCTGACGCACAAAATCCCAATCACCCCCACAGCAGAGCAAGAAAAGGTTCTCTGGGATCTCTCTGAAAAATGCCGTCTCCTCTACAACTTCGCCCTCGCTGAACGAGTCCATCACTGGACTACGATTCGTAATAAACCTGCAAACCAACGTCCTCTAATAACCTACTTTCAGCAACAAAACGCTCTACCTGCCCTCAAATCCAAGTATCCCGAATACACTTGGGTCTACTCCAAAGTATTACAAATGACTCTCCGTTATCTTGATGCCGACTATAAGTCCTTCTTCGCCCGTTGGCGCCGTGGCGACTTCCAAGCCCGACCCCCCCGCTTCAAAGGTAAAAATTACTTTACCACTCTGTGCTACAATCAATCCGGTTTCGCCCTGGACGTCGACCAAAGACAGATTCACTTTTCTCACCGTCATCCCTCTGGCGTAAAATTAGAATTTACCTTGCCTTGGTTACCACCTCTGAATGGGTGTATCAAACAAGTGGACCTATTTCAGGATAGAAAACAGCGTTGGTTTGTCACTATCAGATTCGAGATGAGAATCACTAAGTATGTGGACAATGGTCGATATCAAGCCATCGACTTAGGAGTAATCAACTTGGTCACGGCAGTCAACCTACAAGGTCGGTTTCTCCAAATTCGCAATCGGCGACCCGATTTATATTGGAAAGACAAACTAAGGCAAGTGCAATCGAAACGCGATCATTGCAAGAAATTCAGTAACAAGTGGCACTTTTACCAGCGGAAATGGATGAAGATGCGACAAAGGCTCACCAATCAGCTTCGGGACTTCCAACACAAAGTGTCCAAAGTGATGGTGACTAATACACGGGCGAACACGTTTATAGTGGGTAATCTGATGGTGAAAAAAATGGCGCAGAAAAAGCGAGCATCGAGGAATCGACGACAGGACACCGCGAATCGAACGTTGAATCATTCGCTTCAGAGTACAGGATTCTTAGGACGGTTCGTCCAATTCTTAACCTACAAAGCCAGAAAAGTAGGTAAAAGAGTGATAAGAATTGACGAGGCGCAGACCACCATGCGGTGTTGTGTCTGCGGTTCTGTGCGAGGTCGTTGGTTATCGGAGCGTTTTATTCAATGTGATTGTGGAACCTCCTTTGACCGAGATCAGAACGCCGCGGTCAACATCATGGTGCGGTTCCTATTGCAGCAACCCCCTGTGAACGGGGAGCCATTACAAGACTTCTTGCATGGCTTGCATCGACACACAGCCCTACCCCACCTCCCCTGGGTAGCGGACTCGATGGAAACTCCCACATAAATTTGGGCGTAGTTCACACCTTTTTACCG
>JAEOTD010000018.1 GCA_016839995.1 Candidatus Hermodarchaeota archaeon | reverse complement strand
TGGATTACTTCCATGGCAATGAATGCACCCAGGCGGTCATCGAATGCCTTCGCTGCTGCGAGTTTTCCGTCACGGATCAATTGAAATGATGAATCCGGTACGATTGGATCTCCAACCTGAATTCCCATTTCTTTGATATCGTCTTCTGAAGAAGCTCCAACATCGATGAACATGTCCTTAAGTTCGACAACTTTCTTACGTTCGTCAGGTGAGAGGATGTGTGGGGGTTTAGCTCCGAAAACACCGAAGTAGCGGTCGTTTTTACGTGTTCGGACGATTACTTTCTGCGCGAGAACAACTTGACTCCACCATCCACCAAGAGGATTAACTTTGAGGAATCCGTCTTTGGTAATTCCAGAGACAATGAATCCAACTTCATCAACATGACCTGCGAAAAGAATTCGAGGTCTGTCCGCCGTTCCCTTTTTGATGAACTGGACGCTTCCAAGTTTGTCAATGGTTATCTCGTCTGCGACTGGACGCATTGCTTTGGCAACAAGTGCCGACGCTTCTCGTTCAAAACCACTAGGCCCAAATGCATCAACTAGAGTTTGTAATAGTTTAATTCGTCTTTTCTCCATGAGATGACACCTGCCACGATTTTCATCCGACTAACTTGATAAGCTTTTTTCAGAATGCAAAACCTAGGTTTCTTTCAAGAAGAAACAAGTTTATCCTACATGAACGAACAAGAGAGATGCAACGGAGTGTTCGCAAGATGAATTTGACGGTTGATGAGTTAGTCAAGTTAATTGATCATACACGTCTTAAACCGGAGACTAAGCGAGCTAAGATATTGGAACTGTGTGAAGAGGCTCTTGCGTACGAGTTTGCCTCGGTATGCATCAACACAGTACATGTTGAGTATGCTGCTGAGCTATTACGAGACTCTTCCGTGGATGTTTGTGTTGTTGTAGGGTTCCCCCTTGGCGCTAGTTTAACCGAGGTCAAAGCGTTTGAAACGAAAGAAGCGGTTCGTAAAGGCGCTTCAGAAGTCGATATGGTCATTAACATTGGAGCGCTCAAAGACAAAGACTACGCGTTAGTGCAATCAGATATCGAAGCTGTGGTTAGTGCTGCTGATAGTGCAATTGTGAAAGTTATTCTTGAAACAGGGTTTTTGATTGATGATGAAAAGCGGCAAGCCTGCCTTTTGTGTAAAGATGCAGGGGCTCATTTTGTAAAAACTTCAACGGGATTCGGTCCCATGGGCGCCACCCCTTATGATGTCCGGCTTATGCGAGAAACCGTAGGAGCAAAAATAGGAGTTAAGGCTGCAGGTGGCATTCGCTCTTTCAAGGATGCACTACGTATGGTGGATGCGGGGGCAAATCGTCTGGGCACAAGCTCTGGGGTGGCTATTGTTGAAGGCTTTCGATGGGCAGGTTACAGTGATTCCTGGCTCGAACCAGATAAACCATGCTGGACCTGTCCAAGTCGGCAAGCAAGCCTCTCCAAGCAACCAAAGGAAGTCTATCTCTGGTATAAACAACGCTGTGTCACATGTCCACATCGTGACCAGAATATCTTCAATGATTAGGAGGAATTCAAATGACCAACGAATCCAATCAAATGTATTCTAACACAAAACTACTCTGGGTTTCGCTCACTAAGCAAACTACACAGGAACTCGAACTGGCTCCTAAGCTATTCAAGCAATTCCTTGGTGGTCGTGGACTCGGAGTGAAACTAGTTTACGATCACGTTACTCCCGAGATATCTCCACTCGCCCCAGAAAATCTACTGGTCTTTGCAATTGGTCCTTTAACCGCAACGACAACACCCACTGCTGGGCGGTTTGTAGTAGTCACTAAGTCTCCACTAACTGGCACCATATTTGACTCCCACTGTGGTGGACATTTGGGTCCTCAACTTCGTCGAGCTGGTTATGCCGCTATAGTATTGGAAGGACGTGCAAAAACGCCTACATATTTATGGATAAATAATGACTCGGTGGAATTTCAATCAGCTAAGGATATCTGGGGTCAAGAGGTCAGCCCCAGTACTGACTATCTTCTTGACGAAACTGATAGCAAAGCACAAGTGGCGTGTATTGGTCCTGCAGGGGAGAATCAAGTCAAATTAGCAGCAATCATGAATGACAAACATAGAGCTGCTGGACGTGGTGGAGTTGGTGCCGTTATGGGCTCAAAGCAGCTGAAAGCTATCGTAATAAAAGGCACTAACCCCGTTTCAGTGAGTGATTCCGAGAAACTTGAACATGTTGTTAACCGTGTCCGTCGACTCATAAAGAAGGACTCAATCACAAACAAATCTCTCCCAGTATACGGAACCCCTGTCCTGGTCAATCTCGCAAACGAATATGGAATTTTACCAACACACAACTTTCAAGAAGGAAACTTCATGGATGCCGAAGGGGTTTCGGGAGAAAAGTTATTAGAACGCTTTTTCAAGAAACGGTATCACTGTTTTGGTTGCCCAATCGGTTGCGGTCGAATCTCAAATGTTCAAGGGCAAGAAATTGGGGGTCCTGAATATGAAACCCTCTGGGCCTTAGGTCCACAATGTGGAATCAACGATCTTGAATGGATAACCCTCGCCAACCACAGATGCAATGAGCTTGGAATAGACACCATCTCAGTGGGTAGCACAATCGGGTGTGCAATGGAACTCGCAGAAACTGGGAAACTTGAAACGGAGCTAGAGTTTGGAAAAACGACACAATTACTCGAACTCATTGAAGATGTAGGTTATGCTCGCGGATTGGGTGCAGAAATTGGTCAAGGTTCTAAAACATTGGCAACTCGATACAAAGTCCCAGATTTGGCAATGCAGGTTAAAGGATTAGAAATCCCAGCCTATGACCCACGAGGAGTACAGGGACATGCCCTTGCTTACGCAACTTCCAATCGTGGCGGATGTCACCTTCGAGCCTATTTGATTGGTCCTGAAATTCTAGGCTCTCCTGTACTTGTTGACCGAGATCGAATTGAAGGAAAACCTGAGTTAGTAGTTCTATTTCAGGATCTATCTGCAGCTATGGACTCCTTAGTGCTTTGTCGGTTTACGACCTTTGCCTTCGGCATAGAAGACTACGCTGACTTACTCTCAGCAGCGACGTCCTTAACGGTCACTGGAAAGGAGTTCCTCCAAATTGGCGAAAGAATATGGAACTTGGAACGACTATTCAATATTCGTGAAGGCTTTTCTGCTCACGATGATTGTCTTCCTCCTCGCTTTTCTACTCCACTCCCTGAAGGGGGATCCCGAAAACGGATTGTACATTTAGATGAAATGCTTCCTGCCTACTATAAGCTTCGAGGATGGGACACTCAAGGAAATCCGAAACAAGCTCGTAAGAAACAACTTGCATTATAGACCCGCTTTGCACACATCGGTGAGATTGTGATGAGTGATACCATCAATTCCTCAACTTCTCTTCGCTTTCCTCGAGCACTTTCCAATCTTCTCGCGCCCCCAGTGATTGCCCTTGGGGCAGTATTCATTGTTGCGTTTTTTTCGCCTATCGGGACAGGTTTCCTTCTTCCTTGGCAGTCCTTACTACTTGGGTTTATTTTCATTGTAATCGGCCCAATCATTCCGTTATCCCTTATGGTTGCTCGTGGGAAGATGACCTTTGACGTTACAAACCGCCGTGACCGCCCCCTGCTCTATCTTGCAGCAATCATCGTTTATGTCTGTGGAGCCTTTGTTGCGTGGGGGTTTCTAAACCAGGCAATGGCAGTATTGGCGATTGCCTATGCGGCGGTGACTTCTGCGATTACCATTGTGAGCCTTTTTTGGAAAGTGTCTGCTCATGCAGCTGGAGTAGCAGGGCCAATTACAGGTCTAATCTGGATGTACGGTCTACTAGTTCTGCCGTTTATGATCTTAGCTGGAATCGTAGCTTGGGCTCGATGGAAACTGGAACTTCATACACCCTTACAGGTAATTGTCGGAATCCTCATTGCCCTCATTGTCACGGCTACAGTTTATTGGCTTCTGTGGGGTCTCCCATTCGGGCTCTAATCCGGAGAATTTCAGGCAATTTGAATATTCAAACTAATCTTATCTGGAAACCGGGCATCTAAGTTCATCTCATAAATGAGAATCCCTTTTACGTCTCGGTGTTCGGCTACTGCTGGTTTTCGTGGGAGCTCCACCTGAGCTCCTGCGAGTTGAATCACTACTCCTTCGGGTCCTTGGGATAAGGCATCAGTTGCTAGAACCTGTAGTGTTACTGCTGAAGTTAGATTCTCAGAGGGGATTAACCAATATCCAATCGAAACAGCGTCTTTGGTGGGGTTTTGGAGTGTAAGCCAGGTTTGGAGCTTTTCGTTGATGTAGGTACTACATAATATGGGGGTTATATCATACCAAATGAGCTCTGTTGGTTGTGTCGATGGGCGAAGGTAGGGGAAGGTTCGTTTTTTTCGGAGCACTTGACCTTCAATGGCGACTTCGGTTTCCACTTGAAGGCTGATTCGGAAATGTTCATCTGCTAAGGTGAAGCTGGTTTCAGCATCTTCAAGTCGATAGCCAGAGTCGAGAATTGAGTCATCACCTAGTTGAAAAGCCCATTGGCGTTCGAGCTGCGTTGCCAGCTCAGCTTGTTCCTTTGAACCAATTTGACTTGCTTCATGGAGTAATTCGGTTAATCGCCGTCGAACCGAATCAAGGGTCTCTTTCCCTTGGTTAAGTAATGCAAAAGCACGAGGGACTTGCGTGTTTAATATCCTCGACGCTTGAAGCCGATTAGCTGCTTCTCCAGCATCAATTTGTTGTAACGCTTCAACTCCATCCTTGTAGGTCGAATCCCATTCTTCAAAAATTGGTATTTGTCCGGAAAGAGCTGAAGTTACTGAAAGTCGTGATCGCATTAGCTGATTGTATTGGGATAAGACCGCTTCGATATCCGCGGGATTTCCTTCTTTTGCTGCAGCTTGAAGTGCCTTTTGAATCTGGATCGTTGCTCTTCGCAGGAGACGTGTTTGTGAACTTCGAGAAGATGTGATAGTAGCTAGTTTTGCTGATGCTGTACCGGCAGCACTTAGGGCTAGAACTTCATTTCGGGAATCGCCCTTTACTGCTGAAGCTTTGGCAAGTGCCTGAGCGAGTTGTTCACTTTGTGTCAATAATTCCTCCCACTTGGATTCATCTACGGGGCGCTCATCATAAACTAAGGCACTTACCCCCCGAAGCAAGAGGAAGGCAAAGGGGTAAGCTTCACCGGTTAACTCATTTGACGAAGGCATAAAGGTGAAGGTTTGGTCGGCAAACTCTTGCGCATCATTCTTTAATTTTTGAATTTCTTGCGCTTCTTTGAGACTTAAGATTCGTTGGAGGAGTATCCAAACCAATAAGGATCCTGCCTTCAAGGCTTGTACTTTCTTCCGTCCTTTAACCTGTTCAACCATAGCTGTAGTTGCATAATCTTCCAGTTTATCCAAATCTTTCGTAGGGAAGGATACAGTGACTTTTCCTGAATAATCAGGAGAGACTCTGGAAAGCAGGAGTTGTAATGCTAGCTGAGCACGGATTTTAGGGTCTTTGGTTTGGAAATAGAGGTTTTCGTTGAGCTGATTGCTTTGTTTCATCAAACGAAGTGCTGCATTACTGAGATTTTCAGGTGGTCTCTGTGCAAGTTGTTGGGTAACGTTAGAAACGACTTCAAGATTTTGTTCACTGACTTTGGAAGTCGGTGAGATTTTTGGGATTAATTGTCCGGCATATTCAGCCGAGGTGTTCAGAAGCGTTTCTTTCTCTTCTTCGGGAGCTGCATCCGCTAGTCGAAGTAGGGCTTTAATGAACTCGCGGTTGAGTGTTTGATATGTTTCAGGAGGGGCTCCGAGTTGTTTCAGTTGGTGTAATGCGATTTGTTGGAATTTCACGTGAAGCTTTGCTAATGCATAGCGGTTTTCTTGGGAATCTAATTTGGGCAACAATCTTGCAAGAAGGGTATCCATTCTTTTTGACATTCGAAGAATAAGATTTTGATCTGCTGGACGATCCAATAATGGAATTGTATTGATGAACGTCTTAAGGGTCCCAGTTAGTGCTTCCTCAAGGAGTTGTGGAGGATCGGACGGAATTTCGCCGACAAGGCGAAGGATATGATCAAGTTGTGTGACTGCGCCACTAAGGTCATCAAGTGCACGACATTGAAAGACTGCTGTTCGTGCAAAACGCAGACTGCGTAACAAATCATCGCCAAGTGCCTTACTTGATTTCCCCTGTGCCATTTCAAACCATATTCTACTAGCCCGTGATGCGAACGTTGCCGTCGAATATGCATCTCGGAGTTCCACGACTGCATTCATCGCGGTTGTAATGTGTTTGAGCTGCGATTGACGCAGTTTCTGGGTCGTCATCGTTTGCTGAAGGCGTTCTTTCATGTGCTGTTCGCTAATATCTAACACTTTGAGGTCATCAATTGCTTGGAGTGCCAAGACAATTGTTTTCCCTTTTTCTTCTCCACGTTCCTCCATGATCTTCTGGAGCGCCTTCCATTGTTTTGTCAGTTTTCGTAATAGGATGATTAGTTTTGTGGGTTCTGCTTCCTCAGCTAAGGCTGTAAACGTATCTTTTCCTTTAGCTATGTGATATGCCATTAGGGAACTTCGTTGAAATTGCTCTGCGAATCTCACAAGTTGTGCTAATTCCGCTTTCAATGTGGTTTCGGGGATAATGAGAAGCCGATGCAACAATAGTTGGAGTATTTGCTCAATTATGGGTGCCTGAGTGGTTTCCAAGTTTTCAAGAATCGTGGCAAGAGCTGAGGTTTCTAAAGCTATGAGTTCTTTTCGATAATCTCCTTCTGGAACAATCCCAAGCAACCAATGGATTTTCCAAAGGAGCTCTAAAGGTTCAACTTTGCGTTTAGCTGTAATCTCGGTCAAGATGCTTTCAAAATGATTTCGACCAAAATGACGGATTTCAAGGGCCTCACGAATCGTCAAATCAGTATTTTTACCTAATTGGACTGCGTCTTGAAGCTTATTTTCAGAAAGAAATAGGTGGACTAGCTCTATGATTCCTTGTTTTTCGAGCTTCCGCTCTAGTTTTGCGGGCAAGTTGGTTAAATCAGATATAGGAATGGGGGGATCACTGCTACTCATGATATTCACCACTTTCCACTAGGTAGGGGCGTAAAACAGCAATAAGAAATTATGTGTACTAGCTGATAAATTTCCAAGTCCGTTTGTAAAATTTTACAGTCAAGAATTCCAAAGAGGCTGCTCGTTACGTACTATTCTTTATACAACATTTGTTAAGCTCTTACAAAGATCTCCATTACTCTTTGAAATCATAGGAAATTAATTTACATGGACTCAGAAAGAATTCAATTAGAGCTAGAATCTAGAGGACCACGGTACTTATACCTCGACAACATCAAGGTCCTTTTTTCCATTCTCGTGATTTTTCAACACGTGATGGTCACTTATTCTTCTCAGGGTTGGTGGTACTATAGGGAGTCAATTCCTGCTGATCCCATCAGTTCTCTATCCTTTACAATTCTTATTGCATTTGGGGGGCTCTTTCAGGCTTCACTGATGGGGCTTTTTTTCCTCCTTGGGGGTTACTTTACTCCCAAGAGTTATGATCGAAAAGGTTGCAGTCGCTTTTTGAAAGAGCGATTTCTGCGTCTTGGGGTTCCTCTTCTTTTGTATTTCTTTCTAATCAGTCCTGCATTGGTTATTATCGTGACCATTTTCACCTTTCAACCGTATAGTGTCAATCCATTTGGCTATTTACTGTGGGGCCCAATGTGGTATCTCGCGGTCTTACTGATTTTCACTGCAGGCTATGTACTTTGGCGACAGATAACCAAAACCAACTGGATACAACGAAAAATTCCAGAAGAATTTACTATCCCGCGGTATATCTATCTACTACTATTAGCGATTGGCTTAGGTTGTCTTACCTATTTAGTCCGTATAGTTTCTCCCATAGATGCATTTCCGTTTGGAATACCAGTCGCTCAGATTATTCAGTATATATTCATGTTCAGTGTGGGTGTCATGGCTGTTCGGTATCAGTGGTTCGAAAAGATGTCTGGAAGACACGCTCAAATCTGGGTGGCTACAATTATTGGAGCGATTTTAGTTGTCTTTACTTTGGGATTTACGGTTCTGGGGGTTTCAGATTTTACTGTTTTCACAGGAGGCACTTCTTGGCCTGCGTTTCTATTTGCAGTGCTAGATAATATCACTAGTATGGGGATGATGTTCGTAATCATTTGGGCGTTTCAAGCGAGATTCAACAACCAAAGTCCTACATCACGCAACCTGTCTTCTAGCGCCTATCACATGTATCTAATCCACCCACCGGTCCTTGTCGGTTTATCCCTTGGATTTTCAGCCATCCTCCTAATTCCTATCCTAAAACTTGCAATTGTTTTTCCTTTAGGTGTTCTCGTTTGTTATCTGCTAAGTCATTATGTTCTCGTGAGAAACCACGGAGAAAACGCAGGCAAGCCACGCTGAAGTAAAGAGAACGAGGGGCTTCATTACACTCTACAGTTAAGGCTTTCAAAGCGAAAGCCTGCCTCATGCTGTTCCTTATGTTCGACCGATATACTAATTCCATAGAATAAATATACTATATAATTTATATAGGATTGGTTGGTTGTTTAGTGCCTACTAATACCACCACAAATTCGGAGATTCAAATTCATTGTCAATGGTTGCACTACTTATTCCCATCGTTGTCTTACTCATCCTGGCGAGTGTTGCAGCGTTTGCTATAGGGGCAAATGATAATACAATGGCTAGTTTGGTGGGTGCTAAAGTGCTTACATTGAGGAGTGCCGTTATTCTAGGTGGCATTCTTTTAATCGTTGGAGCGGTCGTTTTTGGTCATGGGGTTAGCACGACTATTGGTGCAGATATGGTCACTCAACCTCTCTCCGTTGATCTTGTGTTTGTTATTTCGTTAGCAATCATTGTGTGGATGTTATTTAGTGCGTATTTTGGAACCCCGATTTCAGCGACTCATTCAATTGTTGGAAGCATTGTAGGTATTGGACTGCTAAGCGAGTTGGTTTGGGGGATACCGTTGGTTCGGTGGGATACTATCTCCATTATTGTTATTGGTTGGGTTTTGAGCCCACTTTTTAGTTTTGCAATAGCTTATTTTCTTCAGCGTGTCGTCAAGCAATCAATCCTATCGAGGGTTAAGGGATTGGCTGAAGTACAGCGAAGAGAGCAGATTTTTGGTTGGCTGTTACTGATGATGGTAATTATTATCTGTCTAAGTCGGGGAGGGAATGATGTGGCTAAGGCGATAGGTTTGTTAGCGGTGCTTTTCACCGGGCCCATCGAATCCACATTATTGTTATTACTTGGTGGCGTGGGCATGGGAGTTGGGCTATTAGTGTTAGGACGCCGTGTAGTAAAGACAGTTGGAATTGAGTTGACAGAGTTACGTCCCAGTGCAAGTTTCTCATCAGCAACAGCAGGAGCAATTGTATTGTTAGTGGGTACAATACTGGGGGTTCCTCTCGCTGCAACACATATTCTTATAACATCATTAATTGGTTCAGGGATGGCAAATCAGATATCCTCGAATAAAAGGGTTTTACGGAAGCTGATCTTAACCTCTCTTCTTACCGTTCCCGTCTCGGCAATACTAGCAATCTTTTTTTGGGGAATCTATGAGATAATTTCAGTTGGTTTCTTCTTAGTCTTTTGAATTACCATTGATTGACAATAGACCCAATTAATTGGCTTTTGACCTCGCAGATTCAATACGTGTGTTAAGACCAGTTGCCAATTTGTCGACTGCTTCATCTGGGATTTTTGTAAAGAGGACCTCGGGTTTAGGTAAATCAGCGCCTGCTTTGAGTGCTTCTTTACAATTTTCAACATTTGTATCATGAACACTCCCCTTTTGACCCAGTTGCTGCCAAATCCTCTCAGCGATTGATGGAAGTGCCGGCTCAATTAATATTGCAATGGCTTTCAGTAGCTGAAGACACTGATACAAATCATTTTGACATTGTTTTAGGTCTAATTTGATAGTTTTCCACGGTTCACATTGTTGGAATAGTACATTTCCATACGCGGCTAATTGCATAGTTGCATCCACGGCTTCTTTAAACTTGAAATCGTGAAATGCTTCATGGATTTTGTTGACTGCCTCGTCAATTTGTTTATCTACAGGAGTCTCCAGTGTTCCTTCAGGGATCTTTTTGAAATTTTTGTGAATGAAGAGGAGAACACGATATGCGTAGTTCCCTAAGATACCTACGAGTTCATTATTCAACTTGGATTGAAAATCTTTCCAGACAAAATCCAGATCTTTTGTGTGCCCTGTATAAGATAGAATATAGTAACGGACGGAATCGAGGTCAATTCCCTGTTTGATGAAATCTTCTTCAATATCGATGACAAAACCCCGGCTCTTTGAAAGGCCATGACCTTCGACTTTGACCATGCCACTCGCGACAATCGCATATGGTGTGTTGTAATTGACTCCTTTCAATATTGCGGGCCAAAAGACGGCATGATGGTATACGATATCGGCACCGATGAAGTTTACCACTTTTCCGCCTTGGATCCAGTAATCCTTCCAATCGGCACCGGTTTGGCGGGCCCATTCTTCAGTAAAGGAAATGTATCCAGCATAATTTTCTGCCCACACATAAAGGACTAATTTTTCATCACCTGGATAGGGGATTCCCCATTTCAAATCGCGGGAAATTCCCCAGTCCTTTAGTCCTTGACGAATCCATCCGAGGGCATAGTTCCGTGCTAAGGGGGTTCCTTTTAGTTGCTCATTAAATTTGATGAGGAAGTCTGTAAAGGCTGGTAGTTTCAAGAAGTGGTGTCGTGTTTTACGCTTGATGGCAGGTGATCCACAAATAACACAACGTGGATCAATCAATTGGTCAGCATCAAGGTAACGTTGACAACCTTGATCACATTCATCACCACGTGCAAGAGCTCCGCAATACGGACAGGTTCCAACAAGAAAACGATCTGCAAGAAAGGTTTTACAAGTGTTACAATATGGCAATTCTACGTCACGGGCTTCAACGTAGCCATTTTCTTCAAGGGTTCGAATAATGGTTTGAGCTCGTTTATAATGATAGGGGGCTTCCGTTGTTCCATAGAAATCAACACCAATATTCAGGATTTCGAAGATATTTTTGAAATGGGCGTGGTATTTTTCAACCAACTTTTGAGGGGTGATTCCTGCTTCTTCTGCAGCTAGTTCGATGGGGGCACCATGTGTATCCGACCCACAGACAAACCGGACATCAAAACCGAAGCGTTTTAGGTATCGTACATAGGCATCGCCTGGGATGTAGGTCCGTAGGTGACCGATATGTGCAGTGCCGTTTGAATAGGGCAGACCACAGGTTACAAGAATTTTATCTGACTTAGTTAAGGTCATGCAGGATCCCTCCTCAGGATTGGAAAACGGATTCCTTGCGGTTAAAGCATTGACAGAGGAATGGTTTTCAATGCACTTAGTGCGTTTTGAAGTTTTTCATCTTATCTGTACAGACTGCTATCTC